>JAICSD010000258.1 GCA_025937075.1 Vicinamibacteria bacterium
CCTGGAACCCTGGAACCAGAACGAGGAACCTGGAAACCCCGGAACCTGTGGAACTCGTAGCGTGGTACGATTCCCCTGACGTGAGCGACGATCCTTCCGTGATCGGGCGACGTGACGCGCTCCAGAGGCTCGCACTCGGCGTTGGCGCGATGGTCGTCGTCCCGCCGGGCGCGCCGCCGCACGCCATCCATCGTCACCTCGCGGATGCCGACCATATCGGCCTCGCGCACGCGCAGGCGAATGCCGCCGAGTACACGCCGGAGTTCGTCGACGCGCACCAGCTTGCCACGCTTCGCGCGCTCGCGGAAGACATAGTGCCGGGATCGACGGACGCGAAATCCGCCGAGTTCATCGACCAATTGCTGATCGTGTCCACACCCGACGAGCAGCGAAAATTCCTGCAGACGCTGGGCTCATTCGAAGGGCTCGCGCTGACCCGCACGCACGCGTCCTGGACGCAATTGTCCAGGGCGCAGCAAGTGGAGCTCCTCACCGTCGCATCGACCGAGAAGCCCGGATCGTCAGCAGAGAAGACCGGCACTGAACCGCGCGTGACGATACGCGATCAGTTCGAACATCTCAAGGGCTGGATCGTCGGCGCGTACTATTCATCGGAGCGCGGCATGCGCGAGCTGGGCTGGACGGGAAACGTCATCTTTGCGACGTTTCCCGGTTGCGAGCACTCGGAAGGGCACGCGTGAGGAGCCGCCGCCGGAAGCCCTTATTTCGCCCTGCGTGAGATCCGTGAGCGTCCTCTGCTCTTCCGCGGCCCCTGCGTGAGATCCGTGAGCGCCCTCTGCTCTTCAGCGGCCCCCGCGTGAGATCCCTGACGATCATTGCAACGAAAACGCCACATACGTGCCGCCCGACGGCGCATTCTTCCCGCCGCCCGCGCCAATGACGACGAACTGCTTGCCGTTCACCTCGTAGACCGCCGGCGTCGCATTCCCCGCAGCAGGGAGCGTCGTCTCCCACAGCATCTTGCCGGTGCGCGCGTCGAACGCGTGGAACTTGTTGTCGTAGTTCGTCGCGCCGATGAACACGAGGCCGCCGGCCGTGACGACGGGACCGCCGTAGTTCTCACTGCCCGTGCCCGTGAGCCCCGATCCAGGAACTTCCCCGAGCGGCACCTGCCAGGCGATCGATGCGTGATTCATGTCGATCGCCGTCAGCGTGCCCCATGGCGGCGTGACCGCAGGGAATCCCTGCGGGTCGGTGAATCGAATGTAGCCGTCGAGAGTGTACTTGACGTCGAACGGCGACGGCTTGTCTTCGCTGACGACGTCGGACCGGCCGGTGAGCACGTAGTCGACGATCGCGCGGCGCACCGCATCCGCCAGCTCGGGATGGCCTGGCATTCGTCCGGCGCCGTAGTGCACGATGTTGTCGACCTCGTCCACGCCTTTTCGGTTGGCCACGCCGACGAGCGACGGGAATTCCGGTGGACTCCCTCGCAGATCCGGCCGGTGGCAGGACGCGCAATACCGGCCATAGAGCTCCTGACCCGTGGCCTGGCCGCTCGGCATGTCCCGCTCGACGAGCCGCACCTTCCACGCCATCTCGTTGGCGTTCACGTAGAGAAAACCCGATTTCGGATCGAATGCCGTCCCGCCCCACTCCCCGCCGCCGTCCATCCCCGGGAACAGCACGGTGCCTTGCATGCTCGGCGGATCGAATTCACCGCCCTTCCGCATCTTCATCCACTCGGCGCGAACGGCCTTCTCCGCTTCCGGCGTGCGCTTCGTGATGAGATCTTCGGTGAACTTCTGCCGCGTGTACGGCGGCGGCAGCGTCGGCAGCACCTGCGTCTTCGAGACCTGCTCCCCTTCGACGTCGGACGCGGGCGTCTCGATCGTCTGCATCGGGAAGATCGGCGTGCCCGTGTCGCGATCGAGCACGTACAGGCGCCCGTTCTTCGCCGTCTGCGAGACGACGTCGATCGAGCGGCCATCGTGCTGAATCGTGATGAGCGAGGGCGGCGCCGGAAAGTCGCGATCCCAGACGTCGTGCTTCACGGCCTGGAAGTGCCAGACGCGCTCGCCCGTGTCCGCGCGGAGGCACAGCATCGTGTTGGCGAACAGGTTGTCGCCGTGGCGATTCGCGCCGTAGAAGTCGTACGCCGCGGACCCCGTCGACGCATACACGTATCCACGTTTTTCATCGAGCGCCAGGCCGGACCACGCGTTCGCGCCGCCGCTGTACTTCCACGCGTCCTGCGGCCACGTGTCGTATCCGAGCTCACCCGGATGCGGAATGGTGTGGAAGGACCACTTCTGCCGGCCGGTGTCCACGTCGAAGGCTCGAATGTCGCCCGGCGCGGACGGAAGCCCCTCCGGCACGATCGATCCGAGAATCAGCAGGTCGCGATAGAACACGCCCGGCGTGTTCACGCCGACGCTGAGCGCGCGCGGGTCGCGTCCTTCGAAGCCGTCGCGGAGATCGATGCGTCCGTCCTGGCCGAACCGCGTGAACGCCTTGCCCGTGCGCGCGTCGAGCGCATACAGCCAGTGCCGCGCGGCGAAATAGATGCGGCGATCGTCGCCGCGCTCCCAGTACATCAGGCCGCGAATCCGCGTCCGGCTCGTCGGCTTCACGCCGTTGTACGGATCGAAGCTCCACGTCTCTTGGCCCGTGGCGGCGTCGAGCGCGAACACGCGCAGCGTCGGCGACGTGGCATAGAGGACGCCGTGCGCCACGACCGGCTGGCACTGCATCTCCGATCCCTTGAACGCATCGTGCGTGTCGTAGGTCCACGCGACGCGCAGGTTCCGGACGTTCTCCGGCGTGATCTGCGTCAGCGGCGAATAACGGGTCTGTGTCGGGTCGCCGCCATAGTACTGCCAGTCGGGACGGTCCGCGCCAAGGCCGACGAGAAGGGAAACGACAACGAGGAGGGGGATTCGCACGGTCAGAACCTCAGAACCTTAGAACCTCGCCGCTCCATCAACGCCCGCGTCTCCTCCAACGTCGGCACGCCGTTGATCGCGCCGAGCCGCGTGCAGCTCACGCCCGCGGCGGCGTTCGCGAATCGCAACATCGCGTCCGGCGCGTCGCCGCGCAGCAGCGCGACGATCAGCGCGCCGCGCCAGACGTCGCCGGCGCCGGTCGTGTCGACCGCATCCACCTGGAATGCAGGCGCCTGGTAGAGACGATCGCCGTCGAGCAGCATCGCGCCGCGCGGGCCCAGCGTGATGCACATCATGCCCTGATTGACGCGGCGCAGCTTCCTGAGCGCGCGCTCGAAATCCGCTTCGCCTGTCAGCGCCCGCGGCACGTGCTCCGCGAAGATCGGCATCGTCACGGTTGCGACGAGCGTTTCGGTGAGCGGCGTGACGCGATCGATGTCGCTCGTCACCTGCACGCCTGCGTCCCGCGCGATCGTCGCCGCACGAATGGCCGCCTCCTGATCGACGTCGTCCACGTGCAGGACGCGGGTCGCGGTGAGCAGTTCGACCGGCAGCTCGCGCGGACGCAGGGCCAGCCCTTCATGGCGATCCCAGAGGACGATGCGTTCCCCGGCGTGCTCGTCGACCATGATGACGGCGAACTGGTTGGTGACGTCGCGGATGACGGCATCGTTCATGTCGATGCCGCGGCGCATCAGCTCGCCGCGCAGGCGGCGGCCGTTGTCGTCCGTTCCCGTGGCCCCGATGTACTTGGCGCGCAGCCCCATCGACGCGCAGGTGCACAGCGCCGTCGCGACCTGCCCGCCGCACGACAGCGAGTGGCTGCTGATGCGCATCTTCGCGTTCGGGCCGTCGGGCTCGGGATAGGCAGGCAGCCGGTAGACGTAATCGACGGAGTTCGCGCCGACGCCCAGAACGTCGTACACGGCGCCGAACACCGGTGCATCCATGTTGGCCGCCATCAGGACGTGCGCGTCTGCGTGTCGACCTCGACTCTGGACTTGCGCGCTTCGATGCCGTCCGCGTGGTACTCCTGCAGGGATCGCACCGTCAGGCCTTCCGTGTGCAGCGCCTTGATCGCGTTCACAGCGGCCGCCGCGCCGGTCAGGGTCGTGATGCACGGGACCTGCTGCATCATCGCGATCCGGCGGACGGTGCGGTCGTCGAAGAACGACTCGCGGCCGAGCGGCGTGTTGATGACGAGCTGCACGCGGTTGTTCAGGATCTCGTCGCCGACGTGCGGCCGGCCTTCGTTGATCTTGAAGACGATCTCGACGTCGAGACCGTGCGCCCGGAGGAAATTCGCGGTGCCCCGCGTCGCGAGCAGCGAGAAACCCAGCGCGCGCAGGTCGCGCGCGATCTGGACGACCGCGGGTTTGTCGTGGTTGGCCACGCTGATGAACGCGGCGCCGCTGGCGGGAAGCTTCATGCCCGCGGCAAGCTGCGCCTTCGCGAACGCGCTGCCGAAGCTCGTCGCGCCGCCCATGACCTCACCCGTTGACTTCATCTCCGGGCCGAGAATCGTATCGACGCCTGGGAACCGGACGAACGGGAACACCGGCGTCTTCACGAAGACGCCCGCGACCTCGAGATCCTCCGTGAGTCCCTGCTGCGCGAGCGACTTCCCCACCATCAGCCGCGCGGCGATCTTCGCGAGCGGAACGCCCGTCGCCTTCGAGAGATACGGAACCGTCCGCGACGCGCGCGGATTCACCTCGAGGACGTACACCGTCTCGTCCTTGATGGCGAACTGCGCGTTCATCAGGCCGACGACCTTCAGCGCCTTCGCGATCCGCCGCGTGTAGTCGCGAATCGCCGCGAGGTGGCGCTCGGCGACGCGATATGGCGGCACGACGCAGGAGCTGTCCCCTGAGTGGATGCCCGCCTCCTCGATGTGCTCCATGATGCCGCCGATCACGACGGCGCCGGTGGAATCCGCCAGCGCATCGACGTCGAGCTCGACGGCGTCTTCGAGGAACTTGTCGATCAAAATGGGCCGCTCGGGTGATGCCTGCACGGCGGTCGTCATGTACCCGTCGAGCGCGGCCATGTCGTACACGATCGCCATCGCCCGGCCGCCGAGCACGTAGGACGGCCGCACGACGAGCGGGAATCCGATCTTCTGCGCGACCTCGCGCGCTTCCTCGGGCGACGTGGCCGTGCCGCTGGGCGGCTGCGGAATGCCCAGATCCCAGAGCAACTGCGCGAAGCGCTCGCGGTCTTCCGCGAGATCGATGGAGTCGGGCGACGTCCCAAGGATGCGCACGCCCGCGCTCTGGAGCGGCAGCGCGAGCTTGAGCGGCGTCTGCCCGCCGTACTGGACGACGCACGACACGTCTCCTCCGGCGTCGCGCTCGCGCGCGATGATGGCGGAGACGTCCTCGAACGTCAGCGGCTCGAAGTACAGCCGATCGACGGTGTCGTAGTCCGTCGAGACCGTCTCCGGGTTGCAGTTGATCATCACGGTCTCGAAGCCGTCCTCGCGCAGCGCGAACGCCGCATGGACGCAGCAGTAGTCGAACTCGATCCCCTGCCCGATCCGGTTCGGCCCGCTCCCGAGAATGACGATCTTCTGACGCGCCGTGGGCTCCGCCTCGCACTCCTTCTCGTACGTGCCGTACAGGTAAGGCGTGAACGACTCGAATTCCGCGGCGCACGTGTCGATGCGCTTGTAGGACGGCTTGAGCCCCTGCTCGAGGCGCGCGGCGCGCACGGCCTCCTCGTCGGCGCCGAGGATGCTCCCGAGCTGCCAGTCGCCGAAGCCGGCGCGCTTCAGGGTGCGCATCAGATCCTTCGAGATCCCGCGGAGCCCGACGAGCGCTGCCTGCTGCTGCAGATCCACGAGCTGCTTGAACTGCGTCAGGAACCAGGGATCGATCTTCGTCAGCCGGTGAATCTCGTCGATGGACCAGCCGCGCTCGAGCGCGCGGAACAGCGCCCACATGCGGCGGTCGTTCGGCACCGCCAGCGATCGTTGAAGCGTTCCGTCGTCATCCTCCGCGAGCGGGGCACCGGTCGCATCGTCACGCGCGCCGCTCTTGGCGAAGAGCATGTTGCCGCGTCCCAGCTCCAGCGAGCGGAACGCCTTCATGAACGCTTCCTTGAAGGTGCGGCCGATCGCCATCACCTCGCCGACGGACTTCATCTGCGTCGTCAGCGTGCGGTCGGCTCTCGGGAACTTCTCGAAGGCCCAGCGCGGCACCTTGACGACGATGTAGTCGATCGTCGGCTCGAAGGAGGCCGGCTGCCACGTGCGCTTCGTCGGGTCGGGCTCGCCGAGCTCGGCCTTCGTCGCGGCGCGGTTTCTCGTGATGTCGTTCGGGATCTCGTCGAGCGTGTAGCCGAGCGCGAGCTTCGCGGCAATCTTCGCGATTGGAAATCCGGTGGCCTTCGACGCGAGCGCCGACGACCGCGACACGCGCGGGTTCATTTCGATGACGACGATCTTGCCGTCCTCCGGGTTGATCGCGAACTGGATGTTCGACCCGCCCGTCTCGACGCCGACGCGCCGGATGATCCGCCGCGCGATGTCGCGCATCCGCTGATATTCCTTGTCGGTGAGGGTCAGCGCCGGCGCGACGGTGATGCTGTCGCCGGTGTGGACGCCCATCGGGTCGACGTTCTCGATCGAGCAGATGACCACGAAGTTGTCCGCCCGGTCG
>JAICSD010000377.1 GCA_025937075.1 Vicinamibacteria bacterium
CTTTCGCGTTCGACTTGCATGTGTTAGGCACGCCGCCAGCGTTGATTCTGAGCCAGGATCAAACTCTCATGTTAAATTGGCCGGTCCGCCTCCGCGCCTGACGGCGCTTCGACGAGACACAACTCGTTTAACGCGAGCGCCTGTTGACTTGGCTCTCTCACGTTGTTCAGTTCGTCAAGTAATGGATGGTTCACAGCCGTATCGCGCGGCCGAACTGCGACCGCCAACACGTTGTAGCGCGCAACCTCAGTTGCGCGTACCGCTGCGCCACCCGCTGATACTCGACGGGTTGTCTCCGTCCCGCCGGAGCGCCGTAAGGCGCGAAGGCGGACGGATAAGTGCTTGCACGTTCTATCCAGTTTTCAAAGAACCGGCCCTGCGCCCGATGAGGTCGGGCATTCCCTCTGCGGCCAACCGTCTTCAGGGGAACCTTCCTATATTACTAGGAGCCTTCCGTCTTGTCAACCGGCCTCAATCACTCCAACCGCCGGAAAAACCCGTTCAAGGGCCAGGGGGAAGCAATCGAGAAGGTGTTCTGAAGAGGCCTGACGATAAAAAATGCTCCAAAAGTTCCAGGAGCATCTTCCGGCGCGCCGCACCGGGTCACGCTTCGAACTCACTCACTATACGGGGAGCGCACCAGCGTGTCAACCTCAGCGTCTGCGCGCAAGCGCGGCCGCTTCACCGCACGTGCGTCACGCTCAACCGCTCACCGTTGAGATACTTCGCTCGATCGCGGACGTCATAGATCCGCACCCGAACGCGCGCGTGAATCTCCGACATCGGCGGCCAATCGAGCGCGCCGAGCGCCTGACCCGCGAACCGCCGCCGGAATGCAGCCTCTTCCGCGTCCTCGAGCGCCAGATAGACCGGCCGATTGGCCGAGGCGAGCCAGCGGACCGCAGCGTCCACATCGCTGACAACGTCCCACGTCATCGTCAAACGAGCGCCGTGATAGCGAATGGCGCCGCTCTCCTGAACCGACAGGACGACGGCATTTGAGGGGAGCGCGAGGCGAGCGTAGCGGCCCGTCTGCACGAACCGCGATTCCAGCGATTGCAGCGCGAACACCTGTCGTGCCCGAGCGACATGCAGATACCATCCGCCGAGGGCGACGCACGCGCAGATCGCTGCAATGTGAACGCGGCCAGGCGCCGTTTGACGCGCGACCGAAAGCGTCACGGTGACGCTCAGCACGAGCAGAACGGGCAGCCCGGGCAGCAGGAATCTCAGATACCACCAGTCGTCGAACACGACGTAGACGAGATACGTTGCAAGCAGCAGCAGCGCGCACACCAGCGACGTCACGACGAGGACGAGGCGCTCACGGCCAGACCGGCGCGCGACCCAGGGCGCAAAGACTGCGAGCAGGATGAACGGCGTGTGTGTCTCGATCATCCACACCGGATAGCGCCGCAGGTTCGGCCAGACGTGCGACGCACGAAACAGCGCACCCATGTCGCCGTAGCCGGATGCGAGCGGCGAGCCGAAGCGCGCGGTCTGGAGCCATGCCAGCACTGCCAGCGCTGGTATCAGGGCAACACCGAACCGCAGGAGGGGGGCCATGGTCGCCGCGAGTGAGCGCGTACGGGAATTCGAACGGAGGAACCCCTCGAAGAACGAATCTTCACGCGCGATGAGCAGGACGACGAGCGGCGCGACGATCAGGGCGATATTCTCACGCGTCAGGATCGCGAGCCCGGCACACAAGCCTCCGATCGAATCGGACCATGTTCGACCGTGCGCGCACGCGACCAGCGCGGCGAGCCACAGCGCGGTGGCCGGAACGTCGCTCATCGGCTGCACGGCCTGGTACAAGAAGATCGGGCTGCACGCAACGAGCAGCGCCGCAACGGCGCCCGTCAACGGACCATCGATCTTCCGCCCGTACACGAACGTGAGCCAAATCGTGATCGCCGCACACACAGGAACGACGGCCATCGCGGCACCACGGCCTGCCGCGATCGATGCGCCCGCCATGAGCAGCGCCAGGCCCGGTGCGCACACGGGGGCGGCGGCCGCTCGTTCCACGGGCGAAGAGATGAATCCAATCGGCGGAAAGAGCGCTCCCGCATTCGCGAACGGTGCAGATGCCGCAAGCGGATCGCGAAGCATGATCTCGCCCGCCGTGAACGCATCCGCCTGGAGCAGGTAGGACGAAGAATCCGATCCGCCGGCGGCGCGCGTGTTCCACGCAACCGACACGATCAAAATCGCAATCGACCCTGCGACGGCGGCACGTGCGCAGACGGTATCCGCATTTCCGACGGCCCGCCGCACCCATGACGCGAAATCCTCTGCCGGCAGGAGCAGCCTCGCGGCGACCGAGCAGGCCGCCGCGACGAGCAACGGCCGAACGGCGTCGTGCGATGCGATGTGCAGCAGGCCGGCGCGGATGGCAAAGCCGCCCGTCAACCACGTGAGCGCGCTCCACGCGCAGGCGAGCGCGGCAACTGCGAGCAGGCCCGAACCGAGCAGGTTTCGCGTCACACGCTAGCGCCGCAGCTTGACGATGTGGTGATCCTTGCGGCCTTTGCGAAGGACGAACAGCGTGCCGCCGATGGCGTCCGCGGGCGTCACGCGCGCCCGCTCGTCCGGCACGCGCACGTTGTTCACGTAGACGCCGCCGCTCTTCAGCAGGCGCATGGCCTCGCTCTTCGAGGGCACCAGCTTCACGGTGGCCAGCATGTCGGCGACGGGCATCCCTTCGTCCGCGAGCGTCAGCTCCGTGGAGGGCGCGTCTTCGAACACCATCAGCACGTCATCGACGGCGGCATTGGCAATCGACTCGCCGAACAGGACCTGTGCCGCCCGCTCGGCGCGTGCCACCTGATCGTCGCCGTGCACGAGCGCGGTCACCGCGCGCGCGAGCGCGCGCTGCGCGGTTCGCTGTTCCGGACTCGTCTCGGTGACGCGTGCGAGCTCCTCGATGTCCGGGCGCGACAGGAACGTGAAGAACTTGAGATAGCGGACGACATCGCGGTCGTCGGCGTTCAGCCAGAACTGATGGAACTTGAACGGCGACGTACGGCGTGCGTCGAGCCACACCGTCCCGGCTTCCGTCTTTCCGAATTTCGTGCCCGAGGAGGTCGTCATCAGCGGCCACACCAGCCCGTGCACGCGCTGCCCCCGAAGCTTGCGAACGAGATCGGTGCCCGCGGTGATGTTGCCCCACTGATCGCTGCCGCCCATCTGCAGCGTGCACTGGTAGCGATCGAACACTTCGACGAAATCGCGCGCCTGGAGGAGCAGGTAACTGAACTCCGTATAGGAAATCCCCTCTTCGCTGGCCAGCCGGCGGTCGATCGACTCCTTCTGGAGCATGTAGTTCACGGTGAAGTACTTGCCCGTGTCGCGGAGAAAGCCGAGCAGATCGAACGTCGCCAGCCAATCGGCGTTGTTCACGATCCGCGCCGGATGGCGCGCGGCGTCGAAGTCCAGAAAGCGCGCGAGCTGTTCGCGGATGCCGGCGACGTTGGCGGCGATCTCCTCCGCAGACAGCAGCAGACGCTCCTGCGATTTGCCGCTCGGATCGCCGATCATGCCGGTGCCGCCGCCCACGACCGCGATCGGCGAGTGCCCTGCGCGCTGCAGGCGCGCGAGCCCCAGCACGGTGAGCAGCGAGCCGACATGAAGGCTGGAGGCGGTCGGATCGAAGCCGATATAGCCCGTCAGCGATCCCGACGCGAGCACGTCGCGCAGCCCTTCGGTTGCTTCGTATACCATGCCGCGCCACTGCAGGTCCTCATATAAATCCATCGCCCGTACTATACAGAAGACGAATGCGGCGAGCGCGGACGCGTCGCGCGCGTGCGCTACAATTCCCCGCATGATGGACCGGTGGCCGCTCGATACGAAGGCTGCTGGTCAGCCCGTACGGCCGCGCGCGTATGCGCCTCGACGCGTGTTCCTCAAAGGCTTGACCGGCCTCGCGGTCGGAACGCTGACGGGTGGCGCCGCTCACGGGTTTCTTTACGAGCGCCATCATCTCGAGCTGACGCGCGCCACATTTCCCATCGGCGGTCTGCCCTCGGTGCTGGCGGGCCTGCGGATCGGGCTCCTCACCGACATTCACCGCAGTCAAACGGTGTCGCACGAGATGGTCGATGCCGCGGTCCGGATGCTCATGGCGGAGCGGCCGGATCTGATCGTCCTCGGGGGCGACTACGTCACCTGGGGCGACCGGCGCTACGTCCAGCCCGCAGCCGCCGCGCTCGCGCCGCTCGCGGCGCCGCTCGGTGTCATCGCCATTCTCGGGAATCATGACGACGACCGCGACATGCCGGCCGCGCTCACGGCGAAAGGCTTCACCGTCCTGCGCGATGCGCGAACGCGTCTCATCGTCCGCGGGGAGCCGATGGACTTCATCGGAATCCGCTACTGGACACGGCGCATCATGGACATCGCGCGCCTGGCGCGCGGAACCGTCCCGCACGCCGTCCTGCTCGCGCACACGCCCAACCGGCTGAACGAGGCGCTGCAGCTCGCGATTCCCGCAGTCATCAGCGGTCATACGCACGGCGGGCAGATCGTGCCGCCGATCGTCGGCCCCATCGCGGCGCGCGGGTTCCCCGTCGTCGCCGGCCTCGAGCGCCGGCAGGGCACGACGATCTTCGTGAGCCGCGGTGTCGGTACGGTGTACGTGCCGATCCGGATCAATTGTCCGCCGGAGGTCGCCGTCCTCA
>JAICSD010000265.1 GCA_025937075.1 Vicinamibacteria bacterium
CTGGTTAAGTTCTCCTGGTTAAGTTCTCCTGGTTAAGTTCTCCTGGTTAAGTTCTCCTAGTTAAGTTCTCCTGGTCTCCTGATCTCCTGTTGAAATTCTCTTGATCTCCTGAACTCCTGTGATCCCGCGGAGCGTTACAGGTTCGCGATTAGCACGTCGTAGATCTTCTGCACGTTCTCGTACGGATCGCCCTGCCCCACCGCCTCGATCGAATACAGCCCCTTGTAACCGAGCTCCGTGGTCAACGCGAGCGCGGCGGGCAGATCGTACCGCGCGGGGTTCAGCTTCACGTGCGTGTTGCCGACCGTAAACGGGAACATCGCGCGCATCCCCGCGTGCTGCACCTCCTGCTCGCCGAAGTTGCCGATGTCGACGTTCGCGTACGTGCCGGATGCCTTGATGATCTCCGTCAGCAGGATGTAGGCGGGAGGCGGCGGTGGACCGTCCGGTGCGGGAGTCGCGCCGCGTCCGCGCCCGCCGCCCCCGCGCGGTTCCATCGAGACCTTGACGCCTTTCGACTTGCCGTAGTCCCCCATGATCTTCAGCGTCGCAATCGCGGCGTCCTTCGTCTCGGGCGTCGGCCGTCCCTGATTGACCATCACGCGCGGCGACCCCAGCTCCACCGCGTGATCGATCCAGCGCTTCGTCAGATCCACCGCCTGCGCGCGGAGCACCGGGTCGGGCGATGAAATGTTCATCTCCTCGAATTCCAGGTTGATGTTCGAGACCTGCGATTTCGCCTTCGCGAGCCGCGCGCGGAACTCCTTGAACACCGACGGCTCCGTCGAGCCGAAGTGATCGTGCTGCACTTCCACGTTGTGCACGTGGTAGCGGTCCGCGAACATCTCTGGAATATCGAACAAGTCCAGCGTGCGCCCGGGCTCTTCCGGGCGTCCCCGCACGTGGATGATGCGATCGAAGCTGTAGGTCATGATGGCCAGCCGCGCCAGCTTCGCGGGGTCGGGGGTCTGCCCCCAGACGCGCCGTGCAGCCGTGAGCGCCACTGTGGAACCGATGAGAAACTCCCGACGATTCATTCCTGCTCCTCGTTGCGTGAATTGGACGTTGTGCGGATAATACCGCAGGGCTCGATTTGCCGATCACAACGCACCGCCTCGGGAGGGCAGATGAAATCGGGACGTGGACTCGCCGCCTTTCGAATTACCGCCGCCGTGCTGACGCTTGCCGCTGCCGCCGGCATCTCCGCAGCGAGCCGTGACACGCGCGAGTGGCGCGACTACGGCGGCGGACCCGACAACTCGAAGTTCAGTACGCTGAAGCAGATCGACAAGTCCAACCTGCACACGCTCGAAGTGGCCTGGACGTATCCCTACGGCGAGACGCTGTTCAACCCGATCGTCGTACACGGAACGATCTACGGCAGGGGGCGCAACAGCTCGCTCGTGGCGCTCGACGCCGCAACAGGCAAGGAGATCTGGATCCACGAGGGGCTCGAGGGTATCACCCGCCGCGGCGCGAACTACTGGGAGAGCAAGGACGGGAAGGATCGACGTCTGATCTTCAGCGTCAACGACTACTTGCAGGAGGTTGACGCGACGACGGGGAAGACGATTCGGTCGTTCGGCAACGACGGGGCCGTCGATCTTCGGGAGGGACTCGGGCGCGATGCGAAGCAGATCGGCCGCATCCAGTCGAACACGCCCGGCAAGATCTTCGAGAATCTGCTCCTTCTCGGTTCGGCCACCGGCGAGGCGTATTTCTCGCCGCCGGGCGATCTGCGCGCGTTCGATGTCGTCACCGGCAAGGTCGTCTGGCAGTTCCACACCGTCCCGCATCCCGGCGAGTTCGGCTACGACACGTGGCCGAAGGACGCCTGGAAGTACGCCGGCGGCACGAACACGTGGGGAGAGATCACGATCGACGCGGAACGGGGGATCGCCTACTTCCCCACTGGCTCGAGCACGTTCGACTTCTACGGTGCCGATCGCCACGGCGCGAATCTCTTCGCGAACTGCCTGCTCGCGCTCGACGCGCGCACGGGCAAGCGCCTGTGGCACTTCCAGAACGTGCACCACGATCTCTGGGATTACGACAACACGTCGGCCCCGCAGTTGACGACGATCCACCAGAACGGCAAGGCGATTCCGGTGGTCGCGATGGCCGGCAAGACGGGATTCCTCTACGTCTTCAATCGCGTCACGGGTGAGCCGATCTGGCCGATCGAAGAGCGTCCGGTCCCGACGAAGACGGAAGTGGCGGGCGAAGAGGTGTATCCGACGCAGCCCTTCCCCACGAAGCCCGCGCCATTTGCCCGGCAGAAGTTCACCGTCGACGACATCAATCCGTACATGCTCACGGCGGACGAGCGCGAGAAGTTCACGAAGCGGATTGCCGCGGCGCGAAACGAAGGCTTGTTCACGCCGATCGGGTTCAGCGAAGCGATCCACATGCCCGGCAACAACGGCGGCTCGAACTTCGGGAGCACGTCGGCGAACCCGAACGACGGCACCGTCTACGTGATCAGCTACGACATCCCCGCAATCATGCGGCTGCTCACGCCGGAAGAAGCGCGGGCGCGCGGCGAGCGCGGCCGTGGCGGCGCGGGTGGACCGGGCCTCACGATCTTCCAGCAGAACTGCGTCGTCTGCCACGGCGCCGATCGTGCGGGGACGCCGAATGGCGCATCGCTTCTGGGCGTCGCGACTCGGCTGTCGCCCGAGGAAATGCACAACGTCATCGAGAACGGCCGCGGACGCATGCCGCCGATGGGGTCGAACCTCAATCCCACCGATATCGACTCGGTCGTCACGTATCTCACCAATGCGGACAACGGCGGCCGCGGCGGACGCGGACGTGGCGGCTTGCTGTTCAAGGATCTGCCGCCAGGACCCGTCGTCGAAAAAGGGCCTGCGCTCGTCAGAGAGGGCGGCGGCCGCGGGCCGGGCGGCCGCATCGGCGGCGCGTCGCAGGCGTATCCCGAGGGCGTCGATGCGCCCGCCGAACGCTACACGATGAACGGCTACGGCCTCTACTCGAACATCGTGAAGCCGCCCTACACCACGCTGACGTCGTACGACTTGAACAAGGGCGTGATCAAGTGGCAGGTCCCGCTCGGCGACGATCCGCGGCTGGCCGCCGAAGGGGTGACGGGAACGGGCACCGCCGGCGACTTCAAGTTCGGCGTCATTCCGACGGCGAGCGGCCTCGTGTTCGTCGCAGGCGGCGACGACAAGCTGCACGTGTACGACGCCGATACCGGCAAGCAGCTGTGGGAGAGCCCACTCGGCGCGGCGAGCCGTGGAATCCCCGCGATGTACGAGCTGAACGGCAAGCAGTATCTGCTCATGACCGCATCCGACCCCGGCGTGGGCCCGAATCGCGTGCCGCGTCCCGATCTGCCGCGCGGCTTCGTCGTGTTCACGCTGCCGGACAAGAAGAAGCTGACGACGGCGCAGAAGTAACCTGCGCGGGGAGCACAACGTCTGCGCGCGTCGGATGCAGATGGCATCCGCCGCCGGCCGCCGTCTTCGGACGTCGGGAACGCCACGATGAATCGCGTCGCCAATTTCCAGCTTCGCCGAGACATGGCTTCGCGGTGAGCTCGCCGTCCTCCAACGGCGTCCGGGGACGGATACCATCCGCGCCCGCGCGGTGCGGGGCGCGTTGTGGGTCGACGCGACCTCTGCCTCGCGCGACTCACGCCTTTAGGCCGGAAAACGCGCGGGAGGCGAGGACAACATGCACAGCTCGGGAAAGATCGTCGTCGCCGCTCTGATCATTCTGTTCATCGGCGCATCGGGCGCCTCGCCGGACGCTGACCAGCGGCCGCCCGTCATCGGCCGCACGGCGGGCGTGTCCGCCGGACATCCGCTGACGACGGCGGCGGCGTTCGAGACGCTGATGAAGGGCGGCAACGCATTCGACGCGGGCGTCGCGGCCATGCTCGTCGGCGGCGTCGTCGAGCAGGACCTCTACAGCCTCGGCGGCGAAGGGCTCGTGCTCGTGTACCCGCGCAGCACGCGGAAAGTCGTCTCGATCGTCGGGCAGGGATGGGCCCCGAAGGGCGCGACCCTCGAGTGGTACACGAGCCGAGGCAAGACGATGAACGGCGTGGGCCTCGACCCTGCGGTCGTGCCGGGTGTGATCCACGCGGCGCTCACGGTGCTCGAGCGGTGGGGGACGATGAGCTTCGAGCAGGTCTCGGCGCGCGCGATCGATTACGCGGAGAATGGCTTCGCGCTCCGGCCGCGGACGACGGAGGCGATCGACAAGAATCGCGCCTTCATCGATGCGTGGCCCGACAACAAGCGGATGTGGGTGAAGGAGGATGGGTCGCCGTACAAGGCTGGCGACACCATCAAGCTGCCAACGCTCGCGTATACGCTGCGGCGGATGGTCGAGGCGGAACGTGGCGCCGCGAAGAAGGGGCGCGCCGCCGGAATCGCTGCCGCGCGTGACAGGTTCTACAAGGGGGACATCGCGCGCGAGATGGTGTCGTTCCTGAAGCAGCATGGGGCGCCGTTCGAGCTGGACGACTTCTCGGAGTTCTTCGCGCGCGTCGAAGAGCCCGTCTCGACGACCTATCGCGGGTACGACGTCTACAAGCAGGCGTTCGGCAGCCAGGGACCCACGCTGCTCGAAGCGCTGAACATCCTCGAGCAGTTCGATCTCAAAGCGATGAAGCGCAACAGCGCCGACTACCTGCACACCGTCGTCGAGGCGTTGAAGCTCGCGTACGCCGACCGCGACTCGTACTACGCCGATCCGGCGTTCGTCGACATTCCTGCCGAGGGGCTCCTGTCGAAGGCTTACGCGAAACAGCGCGCGGCGCTGATCGACCCGAAGCACGCCTCACGCGCCTACGTTGCCGGCAATCCGCTTGCGTTCGATTCGACGGTCAAGACGTGGAAGTACTGGATCGCGAACATGCCGGACGCGGTGGAGACGACCTCGTCGCCGGGCAACGGCACGCCGATTCGCGAGCCGTTCGAGAAGGATACGACGCACATCTCCGTGATCGATCGGCAAGGGAACGTGTTCGACTGCACGCCCAGCGGCGCCTGGATTCCAAGCGCGGTCGTCCTTGGATCGACGGGCATTCCGATGAGCGTGCGCGGCGAATCGTTCTGGCTGGACAAGGATCGCGCGGCGCAGCTGCGCCCGCGGTCGCGTCCCCGCTACACCCTCACGCCCAGCATCGTCCTGCACAACGGCGAGCCGTTCCTGGCCATCGGCACGCCGGGCGGCGACAACCAGGAGCAGACGATCCTGCAGACGCTCCTCGACGTCATCGAGTTCTGGCCAGACTGGTATCCCAACCTTCACGAGGCGTTCCGCTGGCCGCGGGTACAGACGCTTCATTTCTACGGATCCTTCTGGCCCCATCCCGCAGGGTTCAACAAGCTGAACGTGGAGGCGGATATTCCGGATGCGGTGTTCGAGGATCTGCGCTCGCGCGGGCACGACGTGAGCCGCATTCCGGCATTCAGCATCCCGAGCTGCGCGACCGCCGTGCTCGTTGATCCCGTGACCGGCAATCGCATCGCCGGCGCGGACCCGCGGCGGGACTGCTACGCGATGGCGTACTGACGCTGTCGGGATCCGGGATCCGCGGTTCGGGGTTCGGGATCCGGCTCGGGTTGGAAGTTAGATGTTGGGCGTTCTTAGTCGCGCAGCGCGTACGCGGCGAGCACGTTGCCGCAAATGACCGCGACGAACTGCTTTCCCCCTGCCTCGTAGGTGATCGGCGCCGATACGATCTGCGCCGAGCCGAGGTTGCTCTTCCACAGCAGCGCACCCGTCCGGGCGTCCAGCGCCTGAAAGTATCCTTCGCGTCCGCCCGTGAACAGCAGATCCGACGCGGTCGTGAGAATGCCGGCGTCCGTCAGGTCGTACATGCGGAACGTCCATGTGCGTTCGCCGGTGCCCGGATCGATCGCGATGATCGAGCCGTGCGCAACCGCATCCGTCCACGTATTAATCGGTCCGCGGCGGATGTTCGGTGGGACCGCGGCGTCGGGGACGGGCGGAGTCGTGCGATACCCGCCACCCATGAAGGTCGATCCTTCGCGGTACTCGGATTCCTGAGATCTGAAGACGCCACCGAAATTCTCCCAAGCCGGAATGTAGAACAGGCCCGTGCGCGGGCTGTACGAGGGCGAGTACCAGTTCGTGCCGCCCTGCTGGCCGGGCCGCGTCGTCGCGCCGGCCGGCTGGGGCGTTTCGATCGGGCGCCCGCTCGCGTCGAGACCGCTCGCCCAGTTCACGTCGATGTACGGCTTTCCCAGCAGGAACTTCCCCGTGACGCGATCGAGCACGTAGAAGAACCCGTTGCGGTTCGCGAGCATCAGCAGCTTTGCCGGCGCACCCTGCCACGGCGCGTCGACGAGCACGGGCACCTGCGTCGAGTCCCAGTCGTACCGATCGTGCGGTGTGAACTGGAAATGCCAGCGCAGCGTCCCGGTGTCTGCGTCGAGCGCGACAACCGAGTTGGTGAACAGGTTGTC
>JAICSD010000100.1 GCA_025937075.1 Vicinamibacteria bacterium
CCTGCCGGGAGGGACGTCGAAGATCGGCGATCTCGAATACGACGTCCGGCTGCAGGGCAGCCCGGAGCGCGTCGAAGAGCTGAACGATCTGCCGATCAAGACTATCGAAGGGACACCGATTTACATCCGCGACGTCGCCCACGTTCGAAACGGCTATCCGCCGCAGACGAACATCGTCCGCGTCAACGGCCAGCGCGCGTCGCTCCTCACGATCATGAAGACCGGGCAGGCCTCGACGCTGGACATCATTCGGCGCGTCAAGGAAACCCTGCCACGAATTGCCGCCGGATTGCCGCAGGACCTCGAGATCAAGCCGCTCGCGGACCAGTCGCTGTTCGTGAGCGCGGCCATCCAGGGTGTCATTCGCGAGGCCGTGATCGCCGCGTGCCTCACGGCGCTGATGATCCTCACGTTCCTCGGAAGCTGGCGCAGCACCCTCATCATCGCGGTTTCGATTCCGCTCTCGATCCTCACGTCAATCATCGTGCTGAGCGCGCTGGGCGAGACGATCAACATCATGACGCTCGGCGGCCTCGCGCTGGCGGTCGGGATCCTGGTCGACGATGCCACGGTCGCGATCGAGAACATCAACTGGCATCTGGAGCAAGGCAAGGATCTCGAGCCCGCGATCCTCGACGGCGCGGATCAGATTGCAGTCCCCGCGTTCGTCTCGACGCTGTGCATCTGTATCGTCTTCGTTCCGATGTTCTTCCTGAGCGGAGTCGCGCGATACCTGTTCGTGCCGATGGCAGAAGCGGTCGTGTTCGCGATGCTCGCGTCGTACGTGTTGTCGCGAACGCTCGTGCCGACGATGGCGAAGTACCTGCTGAAGGCGCACGAGCCGCATCACGTGCCGGGGAATTTTTTCGGCCGCGCGCAGCAGTCCATCGACAACGGGTTCGTCAGGCTGCGCGGCGTCTATCGAGACACCCTGGAGCGGTGCCTCTCACGGCGAGGGTTGTTCGGCGCCGGCTTCCTTGCCGCGTGCGTCGCTTCGCTCTCCCTGCTGCCCTGGGTCGGCCAGGATTTCTTTCCGTCGGTCGACAGCGGTCAGTTCAAGCTGCATCTGCGAGCGCCGACCGGCACGCGCATCGAGCAGACGGCCGTCCTGTGCGATCAGGTGGAACAGACGATTCGCGATCTGATTCCCGCGAGCGAGATCGCGAACGTGATCGACAACATCGGGCTTCCGTACAGCGGCCTCAACCTTTCCTATACGAACTCGGCTCCCGTCGGACCGCAGGATGCCGACATCCTCGTCTCGCTTTCGACGGATCATCGGCCGACGGCGGACTACATTCACGATTTGAGGCTCGCCCTGCTCGAGCGGTACCCCGGCGTGCAGTTCTCGTTCATCCCGTCGGACATCGTCAGCCAGATCCTGAGCTTCGGGCTGCCGGCGCCGATTGACGTCCAGATCGTCGGCCGGAACATCGAGGCCAACCGCCGGTTCGCGTCGGCGCTGCGCGCGAAAATGGCGGAAGTATCCGGCATCGTCGATCTTCGCGTGCACCAGGTGGCGAACCAGCCCGCGCTGGAGCTGGACGTGGACCGCACGCGCGCGGCGCAGGCCGGCTTCACGCAGCGGGACATCGCGAACAACCTGCTCATCTCGCTCAGCGGAAGCGGTCAGACATCGCCGACGTTCTGGCTGAATCCAGCCACGGGCGTCAGCTACATCATCGCCACGCAGACGCCGCAGTACCGGATGGATTCGCTGCAGGACCTGCGGAACATCCAGGTGACGGGTCCGGCATCGGACATGGGGCCGCAGCTCCTCGAAAGCTTCGCGTCGATTCGCCGGGAGGCCGGCATGGCGGTCGTGTCGCACTACGACGTCCAGCCGGTGGTCGACATCTACGGCTCCGTCCAGCGGCGCGATCTCGGCGGCGTCGCGGCGGATCTCAAACCGATCCTCGACGAGGCGCGGAAGGAGCTGCCGCGCGGGTCACAGATGGTCATGCGCGGCACCATCGAGACGATGCGGACGTCGTTCTTCGGGCTGCTCGCAGGCCTGACGCTTGCGATCGTCCTCGTCTATCTGCTGATCGTCGTGAACTTCCAGTCCTGGCTGGATCCGTTCATCATCATCTCGGCTCTGCCAGCGGCTCTTGCGGGCATCGTGTGGATTCTCTTCGTCTCGGGGACGACGATCAGCGTCCCCGCGCTGACCGGGGCGATAATGTGCATGGGCGTGGCGACCGCAAACAGCATTCTCGTCGTGAGCTTCGCGAAGGACGAGCTCGCCAAAGGGCGGGCGGCCGCGGACGCGGCGCTCGACGCCGGCTTCAGCCGCTTCCGGCCGGTCCTCATGACCGCGCTCGCGATGATCATCGGGATGGTGCCGATGGCGCTCGGCTGGGGTGAAGGCGCCGAACAGAACGCGCCGCTCGGCCGCGCCGTGATCGGCGGTCTCACGCTGGCGACGATTGCGACGCTGTTCTTCGTCCCTGCCGTCTTCGCGCTGCTCCACGGCCGCGGCCGGCGTACGCCGCAGGTCCCGGTGTGAACGCTCCCTCCCCTCGGAACCGGCGCCCGGCAGGCCCGATCATCGCCGTCGTGATCGTGCTGGCCGCCGCAGCGACTGCGGCGGTCTGGGGCATCACGAGCCGCTCGCGCGCCCTCGGGGCGCTGTCGCGTGAAACGCGCGAGATGTCGGTGCCGACGGTGTCGATCACCCATCCAGAAAAGGGAGCTGCGCAGGAGGACCTGTTGCTGCCCGGCAACATTCAGCCGTACACCGACGCCGCGATCTTCGCCAGGACGACGGGGTATCTGAAAGCGCGGCATGCGGACATCGGTTCGCGCGTGACAGCGGGACAGCTGCTGGCGGAAATCGACACGCCTGAGATCGATCAGCAGCTTCTCCAGGCACGCGCGGATCTGGCGACCGCTCAGGCCAACACGCGCCTCGCGCTCACGACCGCGGAACGCTATCGGGATCTGATCAAGAGCGAATCCGTGTCGCAGCAGGATCTGGACAACGCGAACGGCAACTACGAGGCGAAGCGGGCGGCCGAGCAGTCCGCTCTGGCGAACGTCAAACGTCTCGAGCAGCTCCAGTCGTTCAAGAAGATCTACGCGCCGTTCGACGGCGTCGTGACCGCGCGAAACACGGACATCGGCGCCTTGATCGGATCGCAGGCGAACGCCCGGGAGCTGTTCCACGTCGCGTCGATCGGAAGGCTGCGCGTGTACGTCAACGTACCCCAGATTTATTCCCGCGCCGTGTACCCCGGGCTCGAGGCGAACGTCCAGCTGAAGGAGATGCCGGGCAAGGAGTTCAAGGGAACGTTGACGAGGACCGCGCAGTCGATCGATCCCGCAACACGGACGCTGCTCTGCGAAGTGGACCTGCCGAATCCCGCAGGCGAGCTGCTGCCCGGCTCGTACGGAGAGGTCCATCTGAAGCTTCCAGCGCAAGGAAGCACGTTCAGGCTGCCGGTGAACGCGCTCGTCTTCCGTGCCGAAGGCGTCCGCGTCGCCGTCGTGAACGATCGCCGCGTGACGTTCGCACCGGTCACGCTCGGACGCGACTTCGGCAGCAGCGTCGAGGTCATCACGGGCCTCAGCGGCGCCGAATCGGTCGTCGTCAATCCTCCGGACTCGCTCACATCGGGACAGGTGGTCCGGGTGGCGCCCGAACCCGGCGGCCGCGGGGCGCAGCCGTGAGATCGGCTGCAGTTCCGTCTTTTCTCCTTTTCTCGCTTTTCCTGATCGCCGGCTGCGGGGCTGCGACCCAGTACCATCCGCCCGCCCCACCGGAGCCGCCGCCCGCCTTCAAGGAGAACTGGCAGCCGGCGCGCCCCGCGGACCAGGCCGTCCGGGGCGCGTGGTGGGAGGCGTTTCAGGATCCACAGCTCAACGCGCTGGAGACGCAGATCGAGGTCTCGAACGAGACGCTTCGCGGACAACAGGCGCGCTTCCTGGAAGCACGCGCGGCGATCGGCATCCGCCGCGCCGATCGATACCCGCAGATCACGACGTCGCCGTCGATCACGCGCGCCGACGCGTCAGGCAATCGCGAGAACGCCACCGCTCACCAGACGACGTCGAGCTTCGTGGTTCCAGTGGACGTCGCGTACGAAGCGGACGCGTGGGGCCGGATTCGCGAAAGCATCTCGTCCGCTCGGGCGGCCGCGCAGGCGAGCGCAGCCGACCTCGAGTTCGTGCGGCTCTCGCTGCACACCGAGGTCGCGCTCGACTATTTCGAGCTCCGCGGACTCGATGCAGAAAAGGCGACGCTCGATGCGGCGGTCAGTGCCTTCGAGCGCGCGCTCGATCTGACGCGGACGCGCTTTGCCGGCGGGATCGCCTCCCAGGCGGACGTCGCGCAGGCGGAAACGCAGCTCGAAAACACGCGCGCGCAGGCGGTCGATCTCGGCGTGCGCCGCGCCGCGCTCGAACATGCCATCGCGACGCTGATCGGCAGGCCCGCCGCCACGGTCACGCTGGCCGAGGCTCCGCTGTCCCTGCCCCCGCCGGAGATCCCTCCGGGCCTTCCTTCCGAGCTGCTGGAACGACGACCCGATCTTGCCGCTGCCGAACGGCGGGTCGCGTCCGCGAGCGCCGACGTGGGCGTCGCGAACGCGGCGTTCTTCCCGCGTCTCTTCTTGACCGCCAGCGCCGGTTTCGCGAGCGCGTCACTCCAGTCGTGGCTCTCCGGGCTGAGCGCCTTCTGGTCCATCGGACCCGCAGCAGCGCAAACGCTCTTCGATGCGGGGCGCAGGCGTTCGGTGAAGGCGCAGGCACAGGCGGCCTACGACGCCAGCATCGCGGACTACCGGAACGCGATCCTGACCGCGTTCCAGGAGGTCGAGGACAATCTCGCCGCGCTGCGGCTGCTGCAGCGGGAAGCGGAGATTCAGGCGGCTGCCGTCGCCGCGGCGGAACGCTCGGTGACGCTCGCGACCAACAGGTATCGCGGAGGCGTCGCGAGCTATCTCGAAGTGATTGCCGCGCAGAGCGCGTCGCTCACCAGCCAGCGGGCCGCCGTCCAGATCCTGGCGCGGCGGCTCGCCGCCAGCGTGCTGCTGATCAAGGCGCTCGGCGGCGGATGGAACGCCGCGACCCTGCCGGCGCTCAGGACCGAGACGCGGTGACATGCGACAGCGCGCAGCCTGGCTGGTAACGACCGCGATCCTGCTGATCGCGACCGCGTGCAGCAAGACGCCGGTCCCGTACCCGGAACAGATCAGCGCGTGGCACGCCGAGAAGGATCGGTTCATGCGCGAGTCGGCGGAGTCTCCCGTGCCCGCCGACAAGCGGGCGAGCTTTCCGCCACTCACCTACTTTCCGACCGATCCCGCGTACCGCGTGCCGGCGCAGCTGACGGTCGTGGAAGGTGGACCTCCGATCGACATGCTCACGTCCACCGGGCAGCTCCGCAAGATGCGGCGCGTGGGCGTTCTCTCGTTCACGCTCAAGGGCCAGCCGTTGACGCTCGGCGCGTTCGTGGAGGCCGACGAAGCCGACATGCGCCGCCTGTTCGTGCCGTTCGGCGATCTGACGAACGGCACCGAAACGTACCCGGGCGGCCGCTACCTCGATCTCGATCGCACCGCAACCGGCATCTACGATCTCGACTTCAATCGCGCGTACCATCCCTTCTGCTTCTTCAACAGCAGGTACGACTGTCCATATCCGCCCGCGGAGAACCGGCTGAAAGTGCCGATTCGCGCCGGCGAGCGGCTGCCGGTGCCGAACCGGTGACGTCCGCAATCCGTGCGATCGTGTTCGACTTCGACGGCGTCCTCGCCGACTCTGAGCCGATCCATCTGCGCGTGTATCAGGAGATCCTCGCGCCCGTCGGCGTCACGCTCACGAAGGAGGACTACTGCGCGCGCTATCTCGGGTTCGACGACGAGGGGGCGTTCAGGCAGATGGGATCCGACTTCGGGCTGCTGATGGGCGACGAGGAGATCGAGCTGCTGATGGCCGCGAAGACCGAGCGCTTTCAGGCGATCGTCTCGGGAACGGACGTGCTCTATCAGGACGCCGGAGAGTGCGTCCGAGCGCTGGGCTCGCGATGGCCTCTGGGGATCGCGTCGGGCGCGCTGCGGCACGAAATCGAGCTGATGTTGAAGGGCGCAGGACTCACCGACGCGTTCCGGTTCATCGTCGCCGCGGGCGAGACGGAACGGACGAAGCCGGCGCCGGACCCCTATCTGCACGCCGCCAGGCTGCACGGCCTGCCGCCGGGGGCGTGCGTCGCGATCGAAGACTCGCGCTGGGGTCTGCTTGCGGCTCGCGAGGCAGGGATGCACACCATCGCCGTCACGCACACGTATCCGCGCGAGGCGCTTGCCGCCGATGCCGACGTCGTCGTCGATTCGCTGCGGGAGATCACGCCGGCGTTGGTGAGCCGGTTACAATGAGCTCGTGCACCAGTCCCTGCGCGCGCGCGTCCCGGCAGTCTCCACGGATCTGCTGCGCGCGCTCGACGAACCGGGCGAAGCGATCGCGCCGGCGGCGCTCGCGATCGCGCGCATCGAGTACCCCGCGCTCGACGCTGCTCCGTACCTCCACCGGCTGCAGCGCATGGGCGAGACAGCGGCCGCACGGCTTCAGCGCCAGAGCGAAGCGGCGCTTCAGCCCGGGATCGCGGCGCTGAACGCGTATCTGTACGAAGAGCTCGGCTTCAGCGGCAACCGCGCGCAATACGACGACCCCCGCAACAGCTTCCTCAACGAAGTCCTCGACCGCCGCAAAGGCATCCCGATCAGCCTTGCGGTCATCTACCTGGAGGTCGGCCGCTCCGCAGGGCTGCACCTCGAGGGCGTGAACTTCCCCGGGCACTTCCTCGTTCGCGCCTTTTCCGAGCGCGAGCCCGAGGCCTTGATCGTGGACCCGTTCCACAGCGGCGCGCTGCTGTCCGAAGTGGACTGCCGGCAGCTCCTGCAACAGCACCTCGGCGATGATGCGGCGTTCGATCCCGCCCTGCTCGCCACCGCCACGCGCCAGCAGATCGTCGTCAGGATGCTCGTCAATCTGAAGCGGATCTACGTGCGGATGCGGTCGTTCCCGCAGGCGCGGTTCGTCTCGGATCTGCTGCTCGCGGTGGATCCGTCCGCGCTGTCGGAACTGCGCGACCGCGGACTGCTCGCCTACCACATGGAGGATTTCGCCGCGGCGCTGCGCGATCTCGAGACCTATCTGCGATTGATGCCCAGACAGGAGTCAGACGAGCAGGAGGAGCTCGCGGCCGGCGAAGAGGAAGGCGAGGAGGAGCCTTCCGAGTCGTCGCAGATTTGGGAACACGTCAAAGCCCTGCGCCGGCGAGTCGCGGGATTCAACTGAATCGCGTCAATGCCGGGTACTGGCGCGTGTGAATGCCGGGCACTGACGCGTGCCAGCCTCTACGCCCATCCGACGAGCTTCGCGAGGCGATCGAGCAGCGTGGGCTGCGTGCGCGCGAGGCTGGCCTGATCGAGGATCTCGAGACACTCCGAAATTCCCGGCGCCGTGCCGATCCCGAGCTTCCGCGCGCTGACGATCGTCGTCTCGTCCGTGGGCTCGACGATCAGCAGCGGCTTGGCGCCGGACTGTGCCTTCACCTCGATGCAGTTCCGCGCGCTGTCGTCGACGTGATAGTCGAGCCGCAGCGCGGCCGCCGCGGCGCCGCGCGATCCCGAGATCACCAGCACGGAAGGCATGTCGAAGCCCTGCCCGACGAGCCACCGCTGCGTCTGGCGCTGAACGGTGTCGCCGCTCGTCGCCGGCCGCTGCGTGATGAAGAAGACCTCCCAGCCGTGTCGCAGCGCAAGCGCGTGCAGCCGCGCAACCGCGCCAGATTCGAGCGGCTTCAACGACGTCCAGAAATCCGTCGTTTCCTCGATCGCCTGCCAGATGAGATCGCGCCGCCGGCGTTGGTCGGACACCGTTTGGACGACTGCCGGCTCGCTCGCGGCGCGCTCGGCACGGTCCATCTCCGCCGCAGCTTCTTCTTCCGGATCTCCCGCGCGCGTCGTTACGGGCGTCGGACCGAATATGCGCTCTTCGTACTCGCGATAGACGGCGCCGAAGTCCGCCAGGACGCCGTCCATGTCGAATCCAATTCTGAGAGGCACAGCTCAATCGTAGCGGAGGAGATCGTTCGATCCCGGGATCACAAATCTGTGGGCGAACGAAGTCGTCGAGATGAGTGACTATTGCGCGACGGTCGCAGCGGCAGTTGACAAACGCAGCTGCGTCTGATTCTGCAGGAACCAGCGATACGTGGATTCGATCCCCTCGCGCAGCGCCGTGCGGTGCCGCCATCCGAGCGCATGCAATCTCGACACATCGAGGAGCTTGCGCGGCGTGCCATCCGGCTTCGAAACATCGAACGCGAGCGACGCATCCGGGTACACGATGTCGCGGACGAGCGAGGCGAGCTCGCCGATGCTGAGGTCCTCGCCCGTGCCGACGTTGATGTGACGATCCTCCTCGTAGTGCGCCATCAGGAACACGCACGCGTCGGCGAGATCATCGACGTGGAGGAACTCGCGCTTCGCCGATCCCGTGCCCCAGATCGTGACCTCACGGCCGCCCGACACCTTCGCATCGTGAAACTTGCGAATCAGCGCCGGCAGGACGTGCGAGCTGGCCAGGTCGAAGTTGTCGTTCGGCCCGTACAGGTTCGTCGGCATCGCGGAGATGAAATTCGACCCGTACTGCCGGCGGTACGCCTGGCACAGCTTGATTCCCGCAATCTTCGCGACGGCGTACGCCTCGTTCGTCGGTTCGAGCGGCCCCGTGAGCAGTTGCTCTTCCGTCATCGGCTGCCCGCACTCGCGGGGGTAGATGCACGAGCTGCCGAGATAGAGGAGCTTCTTCACGCCATACACGTGCGCCGCGTGCACCACGGTCGCGTGAATGAGCATGTTGTCATAGATGAACTCGGCGGGGCGCGTGGCATTGGCGAGAATGCCCCCCACCGTGCCGGCGACGAGATACACGTAGTCCGGCCGGCTGGCCCTGAACCAGTAGTTCACTGCCGCCTGGTCGCGAAGGTCGAGCTGTTCGCGGGTGGCGGTCAGGACGTCGACGTCCTCTCCCGCCAGCCGCCGCTGGATGGCAGACCCGACCAGGCCGCGATGGCCGGCCACGTAGACGCGTGCGGGTGCATTCATCGCCGAATGGGTTCCTTCCTCGTGTATCGGCCTTCACCGTCGGGAGCCGACTCGATGCTCGCGAGCTCCGGTCCGTCATAGGTGAGCCGCCGATCCGGCTTGCCGTCGCGATCCTCGTCGAACGAGGCGATCGCTACCCCGCCGTTCGCATCGTACGTCGTCCACGTATCGATGCGTCCGTCGCGATCGGCGTCTTCTTCGCTCCTGATCATCCTGCCGCTCTCGTAGTACTCGCGCCGATCGATCCGGGCCTCGTCGGCCACCGAGGATATGTCGACGCGCTCGAGCGATCCGTCCTGACGCGAAAAGGCCCAGGCGTCCGGCTCGTCGCGGCGCTGCCTCGAGAAGCCCACCTTCACGAGACGGCCGGCGGAATCATAGTACTCCCAGCGATCGATTCGACCATCCTCGTCGAGATCGATGCGCGATCGGATCGGGCGCGCACCGTCCATATCCGTCCAGGTGTCGACCGTTCCGTTGCCGTTGCGATCGGAGGTCAGCAGCAGCAGCTTGTTCGTCGTCTTGTCGTAGGTTCCGGAGACGCCGTACGCCGACGGATGTGCGTCGCGGCGCGAGCAGCCCGCCGCCGCGAGCATTGCCGCCGCGCACATCGCGCCCTTCGCCAGGTCAGCTCTGCGCAATCTCGTCGTAGAGAAACGCGGACGCGATGATCCCGCCGTGGAAGTTTCCCAGGTCCAGCTTCTCGTTCGGCGCATGCGCATTTTCGTCGGGCAGGCCGACGCCGAACAACACCGACGGCAGGCCCAGGATCTCCTGGAAGGTCGCGACCACCGGAATCGATCCGCCCTCACGGTTGAACACGGGCTTCTGTCCGAAGCCCCTTTCGATGGCCCGACCCGCCGCCTGCACGTACTTGTTGTCGAACTCCGTCATCCAGGGCTTGCCGCCGTGCATGCGGGTGACCTTCACCTCGACGGTCTTCGGCGCTACTTTCCGGACGTGCTCCTCGAACAGCTTCGCAATCTTGTCCGGGTCCTGATCCGGCACGAGGCGCATGCTGACCTTCGCCATCGCAACGGCCGGGATGACGGTCTTTGCGCCTTCGCCGGTAAAGCCGGAGAGGATTCCGTTCACCTCGAAGGTCGGACGTGCCCACACGCGCTCGAGCGTGCTGTAGCCGCTCTCGCCGAACAGGCGGGGCGCGCCGAGCTCTTTCGCGTAGCGCTTCTCGTTGAACGGCAGCCGCTTCCACTGCTCGCGCTCTTCCTCGCGCAGCTCTCTGACATCGTCGTAGAACCCTGGAATCTTCACCCGGCCGCCGCGATCCTTCATCTGGGCCAGGATGTTGGCGAGCACGAAGGCCGGATTCGCGACCGCTCCGCCGAAGGAGCCCGAGTGGAGATCAGACTTCGTGCCGCGCAGGTCGATCTGGAAATACGCCAGGCCGCGCAGACCGTAGCAGATCGACGGGATCCCGCGGTCGAACATCGGCGAGTCCGAGATGACAACGACATCGGCCTTCAGCTCGTCGCGATGCTCCTTGACGAAGTTGTCCAGGTTCGCGGATCCGACCTCCTCCTCGCCCTCCAGGATGATCTTGATGTTGACGGGCAGGCGGCCGTTCTGCTTCAGGTGCGCTTCGATTGCCTTGAAGTGCATGAACACTTGGCCCTTGTCATCGGCGGCGCCGCGCGCGTAGATCTCGCCGTCGCGCACGGTGGCCTCGAAGGGCGGCGATTCCCAGAGATCCAGCGGATCGACCGGCTGCACGTCGTAGTGCCCGTAGAAGAGGATCGCCGGCGCGCCTTCCGCGCCAAGCCAGTCACCGTAGACGACGGGGAAGCCAGGCGTGTCGATGAGCCGCACGTTCTGCAGGCCGATGCGCCGCATCTCCTCGGCCGTCCACTCCGCACAGCGCCGCACGTCCGCCTGATGCTGCGGCAGCGCGCTGATGCTCGGGATGGCGAGGTATTGCTTCAGCTCCTCGACGTAGCGGTCGCGATTCGTGTTGATGAAATCAAGTACTGACATATACGGTTCTAGGGTTCTAAGGTTCTAGGGTAGAACCCTAAAACGATCCATTCACGATCGGGAGATCCTGACGATCTCCCCATTCCTTCCACGACCCCGTGTAGTTGCGTACGCGCGGGTAGCCGAGCAGCCGGAGGGCCACATACGCGTGCGCGGCGCGGTAGCCTCCCTGGCAATACGTGATCACTTCTTTATCGGGCGTCACACCCGAGGATCCGTACATCGCCCGCAGCTCGGAGGCCGGCTTGAACTCACCAGCGGCCGTCAAATTGTTCTTCCATTCGACGTGCACGGCCCCGGGGATCGCTCCGGCCCGCTTCGCGCGCGCGA
>JAICSD010000533.1 GCA_025937075.1 Vicinamibacteria bacterium
CTCCTGCTGCGCGTGCGTGAGCTGATCGCGAGGTCACGCGAACTTCGACACCGTTCAGGCGCAGCCTGTCAGAAGGGGCACCAGCTCAGCGAGCGATCGACGCAACTCCGCGAGCGTGCGCTCGCGACCGCGGACTGCGTTGATGTAAAGGGCCGCCGCTGTCCCGGCTGCCAGCGGATGCTCGAGTGGATCGAGCGCGGGACGATCGATGGGATCGAGTACGACTACTACCGCTGGTGCGGGCAGGGCTGCGGCCTCTATTGCTTCAATCGGCGCGCGCGCTGCTGGTTGAAGCTCGCCTGAAATGGAGGCGGGCCTGAAGGCCCGCTGCATCTGACGGCGCGTCCTACATCTGGACGCGGCGCGTGTGCTGCTCCGGCGCCGCGGCGACGTTGCTGCTGGGAGCGGCCGGCGGCAGCTCGACGACGAACGTCGCGCCCAGTCCCTCGCCGGCGCTCGCGGCAGTGATCGTGCCTCCGTGCAGCTCCACCAGATGCTTCGAGATTGAGAGGCCCAAGCCCAGTCCCGGCGACTCGCGCGTCGTCGACGAGTCCTGCTGGCGGAAGCGCTCGAAGACGTGCGGCAGGAAGTCGCGGCTGATCCCGCTGCCGTTGTCGTGGACGACGATTCGGACGCGGCCATCTTCCTGCTCGACGCGCAGCTCGACGCGCCCGCGCGCGGGCGTGAACTTGATCGCGTTGTGCAGCAGGTTCCAGAACACCTGCTGGAGCCGCCGTGCGTCTCCCATGACCGCGATCCTCGACGGCAGCGCCGGCGCGACGATCTGAACGCCTTTGGCGTCGGCCGTCGGCTGCAGCCCCTGCACGGCCGCATGCAGCGTCGACTCGATGTCCACGGGCGCGCGCTCGATGCGCAGACTGCCGGACGTCAGCCGGTTCATATCGAGCAGATCTTCGATGAGCTTCGCCTGAACCTGCGCGTTGCGCTGAACGATCCGGACGACCGCCGCAGGGTCGCGAACCGGCTTCGCGCTGGCGAGCGTGTCCAGCCAACCCAGGATGATGTTCATCGGCGTACGCAGCTCGTGGCTGAGCGTCGCGAGGAACTCGTCTTTCAAGCGGCTCTGGCGCTCGGCCTCGTCGCGCGACTCGCGCGCGCTCTTCAGTAACCGCTCGCGTTCGAGCGCGGACTCGCGCTCGGCGGTGACGTCGCGGCTGATGCCCACCATGCGGTCGCCGTCCGTGTCGGAGAACACGCGGCCGCGCTCCTTGATCCACACGACCGAGCCATCCGGCCTCTCGCCCCGGTACTCGGCCTCGTAGCTCCCCGTCTTCAGCGCGGTTGCCGTTGCTTCCTCGACGCGTGGACGATCGTCATGGTGCACGGTGCGGAAGATGCGCAGCTCCTGCCCGAACGATCCCTTCGGAAAGCCGAAGAGGACCTCGGGATCGATGGACCATCGCATCTGTCCTGAGCTGAGGTGCCATTCCCAGGCGGCGATGTGCGCCACTTCGAGCGCCATGCGGAGCCGCTCTTCGTTTTCGCGGACGCCCTGGTGCGCGCGGTTGAGCGCGGCGGTCCGCTCGTTGACGCGGCGCTCCAGCTCCAGGTTCGCGAGCTGCAGGGCCATCTGCGCCTTCTCGCGCTCGGCGACTTCGCGCTGGAGTGTTTCGTTCAGCTCCGCAAGCGCGCGGCTCTTCCTGAACAGCTCGATGAACACGTTGATCTTCGACTTGAGGATCTCGGCGTCGATCGGCTTGCTCAGGTAGTCGACGGCCCCGACGCCGTAGCCGCGCAGGACGTCCTCGTCGTTCACCGAGTGCGCCGTCAGGAACAGGATCGGAACGTGTTGCGATCGTTTCCGCTTCTTGATGAGGGTGGCCAGCTCGATGCCGTTCATGCCCGGCATGCGGATATCGAGCACGAGCGCCGCGAACTCGTGCCGCACGAGCGCGAGCAGCGCATCGTCAGCCGACGTCGCGCGGACCAGCGTGCTGTCCGTCTCCCCGAGCATCGCCTCGTGGACGTCGTGATTGCGCGGCTGGTCTTCGACGATCAGGACGTTGGGCTTCTC
>JAICSD010000294.1 GCA_025937075.1 Vicinamibacteria bacterium
ATCCGCTGGCGCCCTTTGGCTCCGCGACCCAGACCTGGTTCCGCGGCAGCTTCGCCGCGCCGACCCCGGTGCAGTCGCGCGGCTGGGCGAGCATCGCGGCGGGTCTGCACACGCTGATGCTGGCGCCGACCGGCAGCGGCAAGACGCTGGCGGCGTTCCTGTGGTGTCTCGATCAGCTGGTGCGCCGGCCGGGCGGCGATGGCACGCGCGTGGTGTACGTGTCGCCGATCAAGGCGCTGGCGTACGACGTCGAGCGCAACCTGCGGGCGCCGCTCGCCGGGCTGGTCCGGCTCGGCGCCGGCGAGCGGATCACCGTCGATGTTCGCACCGGCGACACGCCGGCCAAGGAGCGCGAACGCCAGCGCAAGGATCCGGGCCAGATCCTGTTCACGACGCCCGAGTCGCTGTACCTGCTGCTCACGGCGGAGCGCAGCCGGCGCATGCTCCAGACCGCCCGCCTCGTCATCGTGGACGAGATCCACGCGGTCATCGGGACGCGGCGCGGCGCGCACCTGGCGCTGTCGCTCGAACGGCTGCAGCACGTAACCGCACAACCGCTCCTCCGCATCGGCCTCTCGGCCACGCAGAAGCCGATCGCCGACGTCGCGCGCTTCCTCGTGGGAAGCAACGGATCGGACTGCGCGATTGTCGATTACGGCCACCGCCGCGAGATGGACGTCGCAATTGAAGTGCCGCGATCGCCGCTCGACGCGGTCATGTCGAACGAAGTCTGGGAGGAGTACTACGACCGGCTCGCCGAGCTCATTCGGGCGCACCAGTCGACGCTGGTGTTCGTGAACACTCGTCGCATGGCGGAGCGGGTGGCGCGTCATCTGAGCGACCGGCTGGGCGACGAGCTCGTCGCCGCGCATCACGGCAGCCTCTCGCGCGAGACGCGGCAGGACGCGGAAGCGCGCCTGAAGAGCGGCGCGCTGCGCGCGCTGGTGGCGACGGCCTCGCTCGAGCTGGGCATCGACATCGGGCACGTCGATCTCGTCTGCCAGATCGGATCGCCGCACCGCATCGGCACGCTGCTGCAGCGCGTCGGACGATCGGGTCACACGCTCAGCGGCACGCCGAAAGGACGTCTCTTCCCCGCCTCACGCGACGACCTCGTCGAGTGCGCGGCGATGCTGCGCCTCGCACGCCGGGGAGAGCTTGATGCAATCTGCCAGTACGACACGCCAGTCGACGTGCTGGCGCAGCAGATCGTTGCCGAGACCGCCTGCGAGGACTACCGCGAGGACGACCTCTTCGCGCTCTGCCGCCGCGCGTGGCCGTACCGCGATCTGCCCCGGAAGACGTTCGATGCCGTCCTCACGATGGCCGCCGGGGGTTTTTCGACGAGGCGCGGCAGGCGCGCGGCGCTGCTGCACCGCGACGAGGTGAACGGCCGGGTGCGTTCGCGGCGCGGCGCACGCCTGCTTGCGCAGACATCGGGCGGCGCGATTCCAGAGGTGGCGGACTTCAGGGTCGTGCTCGATCCGGAGGAGACGTTCATCGGCACGCTGAACGAGGACTTCGCGATCGAGTCGATCGCCGGAGATGTCTTCCAGCTTGGCAACACATCGTGGCGGATCCTTCAGGTCGCCGCCGGCACCGTGCGTGTCGCCGACGCGAAGGGCACGCCGCCGTCGATGCCGTTCTGGCTCGGCGAGGCGCCCGCGCGCAGCGACGAGCTGTCGCGCGGCGTGAGCGATCTTCGCGGCGCCATCGAGGCAAGGCTGGCCGTGGGCGACGCCCGCGAAACCGTCGCGTGGCTGATGCACGAGACGGGCATCTACTCGGCGGCGGCCGAACAGATCGTCGAGTACATCGCCGAAGCGCGCCGCGTCCTCGGCGTCGTCCCAACGCAGCAGACGCTCGTCCTCGAGCGCTTCTTCGACGAGTCCGGCGGCATGCAGCTCGTGCTCCACGCGCCCTTCGGAAGCCGCATCACGAAGGCGTGGGGCCTCGCGCTCCGCAAGCGTTTCTGCCGGCAGTTCAACTTCGAGCTGCAGGCCGCTGCCAGCGAGGACGCGTTGATGCTATCGCTCGGCACGCAGCATTCGTTCCCGCTCGCGGACGTGTTCCGCTACCTGCACCCGGAAACGGTGGAGGACGTCCTCGTCCAGGCGTTCCTCGACGCGCCGGTGTTCGAGACGCGCTGGCGGTGGAACGCGACGGTCTCTCTCGCCGTGCCGCGCAGGCGCGGCGGAAAGAAGATCGCGCCGCAGGTTCAGCGGATGCTCGCCGAGGACCTCCTGGCATCGGCGTTCCCGGATGCCGCGGCATGCCTCGAGAACATTCCGGGCGATCGGCGCATTCCGGATCACCCGCTGGTCAACCAGACAGTGCGGGACTGTCTCGAGGAGGCCATGGATCTGCCGGGCCTGCGCCGCGTGCTGCAGCAGATTCACACCGGCGGCCTGCGCCTCGTCACGCGCGACACGCCGGTCCCGTCCGGCCTCACCCACGAGATCCTCAACGTCAGGCCGTACGCCTTTCTGGACGATGCGCCGCTGGAGGAGAGGCGGGCCCACGCCGTGCAGACACGACGAGCGGGTGATGGCGCATCGAGCGAGCTTGGCGCACTCGATCCTGGCGCCATCGAACGTGTCCGGACCGAACAGCGTCCGGATCCGCGCGACGAGCACGAGCTGCACGATGCGCTGGTGACGGCCGGCTATCTCCACGGCACCGAGATTGATTCGCGCGAGTTGCTGTCAGCGCTTGCGGCCGCGGGTCGAGCCGCGCGCGTGATCGACGGGGCTCAACACGCATCGGACATCTGGGTGGCAGCGGAACGGCTCCCCGAAATTGCCGCCGTTCATCCGGGGCTACGAACGGAGCCTCCGATTCACCCGCCGCAGTCGCGCGACAGGACGTGGGCGCGCGCGGACGCGATCCGCGAGCTGCTGCGCGGGCGGATGACTCTCCTCGGGCCCACGACGGCGCACGAGCTTGCGGAGTCGGTGATGATTTCGCCGCCGGATGCCGCTGACGCGCTCCTCGCGCTCGAATCCGAGGGGATCGTGCTACGCGGCTCGTTCGTCGCGCGCAACTTTAGTTGCGTGGAACAGGCGGACTCAATCGAATGGTGCGACCGCGCACTGCTCGCGCGAATTCACCGCTACACGATCACGCGCCTGCGTGCGGAGATCGAGCCAGTGACGCCGGCCGATTTCATGCGGTTCCTCTTCAGGTGGCAGCACGTCGAACCGTCGTGCCGGCTGACGGGCGCGGACGGCCTCCGCGAGATCATCTCGATGCTCGACGGCTTCGAGCTGCCCGCCGGCGCGTGGGAACGCTCGGTGCTGCCATCCCGCATGAGCCCGTACGAGCCTCACCTGCTCGACCTGCTCTGCCTCACCGGCGAAGCAGGATGGGCGCGGTTGTCCGCGCCATCCGGAGATCCTGCCGCACCGCCGCGGCTCGTGCCCGCAACGTCGATCGCGCTATTCCTGCGCGAACACGCCGACGTCTGGCAGACGCTGACGTCTGATGGAATCGCGGGCCGTGAGGCGCTGCTCTCCGAGCATGCGCGAGCGGTCCTGCAGGCGCTCAGGACGCGGGGAGCGTCGTTCCTCCAGGATCTCGCCGGAGCCACGAAGCTCGATCCTGATGCGCTGCGCTCGGCCATCGGCTCGGTCGTTGCGTCGGGCCTCGCGGTGTCAGACGGCTTCTCGGGACTGCGTGCGCTCGTTCGGGCGGCACGCGGTATCGCATCCGCGCACGATCGGCGAACACACTTCGCGGGCCGTTGGACCGCGATCCAGCCGGCCTCGGGCACCGAACCCGTCCTCGAAGCGCAGGCGTGGGTACTGCTCCGCCGGTACGGCGTCGTGTTTCGCCGCATGCTGACGCGCGAGGCGGGCGCGGCCACCTGGCGTGAGCTGGCGATGACGTATCGCCGGCTCGAAGCGCGCGGCGAGATCCGCGGCGGTCGGTTCGTGTCCGGCATGTCGGGCGAGCAGTTCGCGCTGCCCGAAGCCGTCCAGCAGCTGCGGGAAGTGCGTCGATCGCACGCCGACGGCAGCGTCATCATCATCAGCGCGGCGGATCCGCTCAATCTCGCCGGCATCATCACCGCGGGCGAGCGCATTCGCGTCGCCGGGCGTAATCGTGTTGCCTACCGCGACGGCGTCCCCGTCGCCGTGCGCGAAGGCGAGTGCGTGCGGTCGCTGAGTGCGGGCGAGGCGAGCGTCAGCACCGACGTCGTGCGTGCGCTGACACCACGATCACACCAGTACGGACGCCACAGTTTCGCGTGAGCGTCGTCCAAAACCACGTCTGAATTGATTGGAGGCTGAACATGGCCGACAGGCTCATCGCAGTGGTGGGTGCCACCGGAATGCAGGGAGGGGGCCTTTGCCGGGCGATCCTGGACGATCGAGGCGGCGGCTTCTCATGCCGCGCCATCACTCGGGATCCCGACAAGGAAAAGGCCAGGGCGCTCGCGGCGCGCGGAGCGGAAGTCGTCAAGGCGGATCTCGACGATCCCGCGAGCCTGCAGCGGGCGTTCGCCGGCGCTCACGGTGCATATTGCGTGACGAACTTCTGGGAGCACCTCTCGGGTGTCAAGGAGAAGGCGCAGGCCAAGAACCTCGCCGACGCCGCGCGAGCCTCTGCCGTGAAGCACGTGATCTGGTCGACGCTCGAAGACACACGCGCCCTCATGGCGCCGTCCGATACGCGCATGCCGATGCTGCAGCAGAACTACCGCGTGCCGCACTTCGACGCCAAGGCGGAGGCCGACGCGTATTTTTCCGGTCTTCCCGTGACCTACCTCGTGACGTCGTTCTACTGGGACAACTTGTACATGTTCGGCCAGGCCCCGAAAAAGGATGAGAGCGGCGAATACAGCTGGACGTTTCCGATGGGCAGCAGGCGCCTCGCAGGGATCGCAGCGGAGGACATCGGAAAGGTTGCGTACGGCATCTTCAAGGCCGGCCAGAAGTACATCGGCAAGCGGGTCGGGATTGCGGGTGAGTTCCTGACGATTGACGAGATGGGCCGCACGCTCTCGAGACGTCTCGGCATCGGCTCCGTGAAGTACAACGACGTCGATCCCGACGTCTACAGAACCTTCGGGTTTCCGGGCGCCGACGAGATGGGAAACATGTTCCAGATCTACCGCGACTTCGAGAAGGAAGTGATCGGCGCACGCAGCGTCGACGCGGCGCGTTCGCTGAATCCGGCGCTGCAAAGCTTCGATCAGTGGGTGGAAACAAACAAGGCGAAGATTCCAACGTAGGGCCGCCGTTCACACTATCAAGTGTGAATCGCCGAACTCGTGCCACGGGTACCCGGCGCTCTGCGCGTCGCGGTAGGCGCGTTCGAGTTGCCGAAGGGGTTCGGCCGCGCCGGCCGCGGCCATCGCCTGTAACACGATCGCGAGGTGCGTCGCGCGCGGTTCGTGGAACCCGGTGATCAACCCGTTGACCGCGTACAAGGGCCGCGCCGGTGTCATCACGACGCCCGTCCAACCCTCGCCGGGCGACGTCGTTCCGTGTCGATCGGTGACCGTCTCGAGCGCGCGGATGACGGTGGTGCCGACCGCGATGATGCGACGGCCTCCGCGCCTGGCCGCGTTGACGAGGTCCGCCGTCTCCCGCGACACCCGAAAATATTCTTCGTACGGCGGCTCGTGATCCTCCAGACTTGCCACGCCGGTGTGGAGAAGGACCGGCGCGATTTGAACGCCGCGGGAAACGAGCCGCGTCACCAGTTCGGAAGTGAACGGACGTCCTGCGGACGGCATCTCGGCGCTGCCCGGTTCCGTCGCGAACACCGTCTGGTACATCGACGCCGGCCACGACTGCGTCACGTAGCTGTAGCGGATCGGGCTGCCGAACCGTTCGAGATACG
>JAICSD010000269.1 GCA_025937075.1 Vicinamibacteria bacterium
CCATCATCGAGCGCCGCTCGCCCGCCACCTGCAGGTCGAAATTGGGCAGGCTGCTCCACGTCCGGCCATGAATCAGCAGCAGCGCTGGACGCGCCGTCGTTCCGCGCGACTTCTCCCACAGCGTCACACGATGGCCGTCGACGGCCACGTCGTGGCGCACCGGCGCCCGTGCGGTCTGTGTCTGCGCCGCAAGCGTCAGCGTGAGTAGCAGAGCGGTCATGTCACGCGGCTGTAAGCCGGACCCGGCTTACTTGTCACTGACCCTGCGCGCGCTGAATCGCCTCGCGCAGCGACTGCATCGTCGGCGGCGATGCGACGAAGAGATTCTCCGGGAACCGGTGCGCGTACGCGAGCATGCTCGAATAAATCACGTCGCTCTGGTACAGGTTCAGGCCCATTCCCGCGAGGAACTGAAGCCGCAGGTTGCGGTCGCGGTTGATGGACGCATCCCGCAGCCATGGCGCGAGATCGGACGCCTGGCCCGCGAACGTCGAGAACAGATCGACGGCCGAGTTCATCCCGACCTCCCGCAGCGATTGCGCCATCGGCGCGTACTCGGGACGGTGCAGCTTCCGATCGATCGCATCCACGTCGATCTTCGTCGGCTCGATCTGCCCGAGCAGCACCAGGTCGTACCCCGCACCATTGTTCGTGTTGCCCCAGACGACGCCGTTCGGAAACGCCTCGAAGAAGGTTGCGATCTCGCTCTTCACCGCCTCGGTGTTGCTCTCGTAGAGCTGCACGAACAGCGTGACCGCGCCTCCGGGATTCAGATGCTGCTTCACGATCTCGAAGAACTCCCGCGTGTAGAGCATCGCGGCGCCCTTGACCCACGGGTCGAGCGGATCCGACGTGATCGCGTCGAACTTCTCCTTCGTCGTCATCAGAAAGTGCCGCGCATCGTCAATCTGCACGTGCACCTTCGGGTTGTCCACGACGTTGAAGTTGTGGTCGCCGAAGTACTTGGACACGACCTTCGGGACGAGCGGCTCGATCTCCGCAATCGTCTCGCGCTGGACGGCCGGATCGATCGAGACGGCGCCCGCCGTCACGCCGGCACCGCAGCCGATGACGAGCACGGATGTCGCCCGCGCCGGGATCAGCGTCGTCATGTGCCCCAGCATCCGCTGCAAACGCATGTCCTGCGGCTCGCTCGACGCCTGCACCTTGCCGGCGTTGTGATAGTTCAGAACGCCCCCTGGAAGACGCGACACCGCGACCGAGGCGTTCCAGCCTTCGCCCATATAAATGATGTCAGCCTGGCCGACGCGTGTGGCGGTGTAGCGCCCGTAAGCGACGAAGAGACCGGGCACCTGATGGATGCCTCGGGAGAGCAGGCCTGCCGCGGCCGCGGCGGCGATGATTGCGAACGTCGCCGCGAACTGCGGCCGCTTCTCGACCGCGTCGTCCTGGACGCCCGTCGACAGGACCAGCAGCCCTGAGAGCGCGCACGTGAGGACGAGCACCTGCTGCGCGTGCTGGCTCCCGATCCAGACGACGAGCAGCATGCTCGCGACGAGCGAGCCGATGATCGCGCCGACGGTGTTCGCGGCGTAGACGCCGCCGACGAGCCGCGCAGGATCCTGGCCGCGGGAGGCGACGGCCGCCAGTGCCAGGGGAAAGCTCGCGCCCCACAAGATCGCGCCGGGAAGCACGACCCAGAGACATCTGACGAAGTCGAGCTGGAAGTTGAACCAGGGGTTCGTCGTGATGGACGGGTTGATCGGCCAGTACGGGAGCGAGTCGGTGAGCATGTAGGCGGCCCACGCAATCGCGCCGCACAGGAGCATCTGGCACCAGCCAAGCGCCACGCGGGGACGCGCCGTTCCGCGGCCAATCGCCGCGCCGACGCTGCTTCCGATGCCGAGGCCGAAAAGGAACACCCCGAGAATGAGCGAGAACGTGTACACCGTCGCGCCAAACAGCAGCGACAGGAGGCGGGTCCAGATGACCTCCGCGCCCAGCGCCGTCATACCCGACAGCGCAGTGGCCACGTACACCGCCCATGCCGCGGGCACGCGCGCAGGCGGCTGCACATCGCGATCGCTGGGCAGCGTCTCGACGGTTGGCGAGGTCCTCGCGATGAGCAGCGCAAGCACCGCGACCGTCACGTTCAACGCGACGGCCACGTACGTGGTGATCGCGAGGTCGTAGACGCGGAGGAGGTAAAAGCCGGCAACCAGGCTCCCCACGACGCCGCCCGCGATATTTCCGCCGTAGAAGAACCCGAGCCATGACACGCCTTCCGGAGTCGATTCCACCCAGCGGGAAATCGCGGGGAGCGTCGCGCCCATCAGCAGGGTTGGGGGGAGCAGACAAATCCCGGCGGCGATGCCACGGAGCAGGATGCCCGTGACTCCGGAACCGGCCCATGACGTGTAGATTCCGCTGACCAGCGGCATCCCGAAGAGCACGAGGAGGCCGATGACTCCGATGCCAATCTCCAGCGACGCGTACGTGCGAAGGGGATGCAGACCGCGTGCGGCGGCGACGCGCGGCAGCAGCAGGCTGCCGAGGCACATCCCGCCCATGAACGTGCCGAGCAGGACGCCCATCGAGACCGCCGAGGATCCGATGACGAGCTGGAGAAGCTGAAACCAGACGACTTCGTAGATGAGGGCGGCGCACCCGCTGCCGACGAACAGCAGCAGGAGCGCGGGCAGGAACCGACGCGGGGTCATCAGAACTACCTCTCTTCGGAATCCAGGATGCTACCACGCAGTTTGGTCCCAACGGCGGCGCCCTCGCCTACGTCCAATACGCGGAGGGGGTGCCATGGCGTGGTGGTCACGACGAAAAGCCGAAACGGACAGTACGCCGGATCCGATGCTTCCGCTGATCCGGCTCGACGGCGTCACCAGAATCTTCAAGGGCGACGCCGACGAGGAGACGCGAGCGCTGGACGAGGTGACGGTCGATATCGGGCGGGGACAATTCGTGTCGGTGTCGGGGCCTTCCGGGTGCGGGAAGTCTACATTTCTGTCGATACTCGCGCTGCTCGATACGCCGAGCCGGGGGCGGTACTGGTTTCAGGGGCGGCGCGTGGACACGCTCGCGCCGGCAGAGAAGGCGCGCGTTCGCAACATCGACATCGGCTTGATCTTCCAGAGCTTCAACTTGATCGGGGACATGACGGTCTACGAGAACGTCGAGTATCCGCTGACGCTGCGCCGGGTGGACGCGCGCGACCGCCAATCACGGGTCGAGGCCGCGCTCGAGCGCGTCGGCATCGCTGCGCGCGCACGTCAACGACCCGGGTCGCTGTCCGGCGGACACCAGCAGCTCGTCGCGATCGCGCGCGCGCTTGCCGGACGCCCTCCGATCGTCCTGGCGGACGAACCGACGGGGAATCTGGACTCGAAGAGCGGCGAAGCAGTCATGCAGATGCTGCGCGAGCTGCACGCAGACGGCGCGACGTTGTGCCTGGCGACGCACAACCCGGACTACATCGCCATGGCCGAACGGCACGTGTATTTGTTCGATGGACGGGTGACGGCGGAGCCAGTCTCATAGGCCGCGCGCAACTGACGTTGCACGCGACGAGTGCTCCGAACCCTACACTCGCCCGCGCCACTTGCGCAGCCCTTGCCGCGGGGCGTAGCATCTCCCCCGCCATGTCCCGCGAGGACATCCTCGCCCTGTTCGCCCGGCGTGACGCGGCATGGAAGGCGCGCGACGCGCGCGCCCTCACCGAGTCGCACACGAGCGGCGGAGTCGTCATCAGCCCGACGGGCGGCGTGCTCGAAGGGCGCGACGAAATCCAGCGCGTCTACGAGCTCTGGTTCTCCGCGTTTCCCGATCTGACGTTCACATCCGAAGATCTGCTCATCGACGGGTCGCGCGCCGTGCAGGTGGCGAGCGTCTCCGCGACGCATACCGGCGATTTCTTCGGCGTGCCGGCAACCGGGCGCAAGGTGTCGTTCGCGATTGCGCTCGTCGTCTCGATGGAGAACGGCGAAATCGCCCACGAACGCCGGATTCTGGACTTCACGGGCGTGCTCATCCAGGTGGGTGTGCTCAAGGCCAAGCCTCGCTGATTCAGTACAGCACCGAGGCTTCGCCTTTCTCGGCGACCAGCCGGCGCACGTGCGCGACGATGAGATCGCGCCGTGCCATGACGGCCTTCGCTTCCGCAGCATTCAGATATTTGGCGGTCGTCTTGACGACCTGATCGAGCGTGAGGCGGTCGAGCGCGGCCAGCAGGCGGCGATCGCAGCGCGGAATCTCCTGCTCCTTTATCGTCGAGACGAGACGAAACGCGCGCGTGAAGTCGATCATCTGCACCTTCCAGTCGCGCGTGATCAGCACGTTCCCGAGGTTTCGGTCGGTGTCGTCGACGAGCTGTGAAAAGACGCGCAGCCGGTACATCTGCTGGTTCCAGTTCTCCGAATCGGGCGCGTCGATCTTCTTCTTCAGGCGCTCCCCTTCCTCCATCATCGTGTCGATCCACCAGCTCAGGGCGCCGTCCTGACCGCGCCAGCGCCGCTCCACCGTGACCGGCATCATCTCGCCGAGACCGACGAGCTCCGCCAAGCGGAACGCCGCCACGTTGTAGCGCCACGAATCGACGAAGTTGAGCTCGCGTCCGCCGCTTGCGAACTCCTGGGACATCTTGTGCTCGTCGACGGACTGGAATGCGGCGTCGTGGGTCACGCGGCCGTCCGACAGCGTGAGGCGCCACGGGCTCGTGATGCCCTTGCTGATCTGCCTGGAGCTGACGATGCGGGCCGTTTGCAGGAACGCGGCCATCTCGTCACGCGTGAGCGAAGGGGCGGTCGAGGGAGCCTGGGCCAGAACCGCGACCAGCACGCCGGCGACAGCGATCATGTAGACCTCCCGCGAGAGCGGCTTCGGTGGATGCGCGTGTTATACCGCATCCGGACGCACGGGGGCTACGATTTCACGCGCCTGCCGTAGAATTGGCGCATCGCTTTCACCAGATCACTGCTGCGAACCGCCCGCACGGTCGTGTATCGCGGACGCAAATCCCGCGACGCCCGCGCTTGGCGTCCTGAATGGCTCCCTTTCTGGATTGCCACGGATACCGAAAGCCGCGTCCATCCGCACGTGCCCGAGGAGCGCGCCGATCTGTTTCTGGCGCACAACGCGGGCAGTACCGAAATCGAAGTCCTCAACTGGCTGCACGCGACCGTGTGCCTGCTGAAGCCCGCGACGATCCTCGAAACCGGCGCGGCGGACGGCCTGGGCACGCTCGCGCTGGCGAGCGCGTGCCGAGCGAACGGGTTCGGCGTCGTGCACTCGATCGAGATCGATGCCGCGCGATGCCGTGCGGGCGAAACGCTCCTCGAACGCTACGGCGTTGCCGCTCACGCGGTGTTCCACCCGGAGGATTCGCGCGCGTTCCTTCGCCGAACCGCCCTGACCTTCGACCTGGCATGGTTCGACAGCTTGTGCGAGCTTCGTGCGGACGAGTACGCCATCTGCCGCGAGCGCGCTCTGCTGCGCGGCCCGGCCGCCTTTCACGACACGTCTGCTCGCCGTACGGAAACGCTGAAGGACTGGCCGGCTCCCGCGCAACACGCCGAATACCGTCGCCGCCTGCGCGAGGCCGCACGCGAGCCGGGCGTCTGCGCATTCGAGTCCACGCTCTCGCGCGGGCTGTTCGTCTTCTTTCCTTCCACCATGGAATGAGGATTCCTTCGCTCAGCGACGCCGCCGGTGTCGCCGCTCTGCTGCCGCACGCCGGCCGCCTGCTACGCGAGCACGGGCGGCCGCCCGCGGTGCTGTATTTCGGCGAGAGTCCGGGCGACGATCTGCTCGCGACAGCGGTCCTGCGCCAATGGCGTACCGTCCACGGCACGCGCCCGTGGTACATGACCAGACATCCGGCGCTCTTCGAGGACCATCCGGATGTGGGGCTGCTGCTCGACTACGCGCCGCGCCTTGCCGGTGCGTTGAGCGTCCTGGGTGTGCGGCGCTGCCGCCTCGCGTACCACGCGTACGATGCCGCCGCCGATCGCAGTCTCGCTCCGGACCGGACGCACGTCATCAACCTGATGTGCGCGGCTGTGGGGCTTCCCGCAATTGACGACCCGGCCCCGCTCTTCACGCTTGGGGCCGAGCAACAGCCTGTCCGCGCGAATCGCATCGCACTCCAGAGCTCCACCCTCGGCGCCGCGATGCCCATCGCCACGAAGGAATGGTTCGCGGATCGCATGCAGGCCGTCGTCGACGACCTGGGGCGCGACTGTGAGATCGTTCAGCTCGGCGCCGCCACGGACCCGCCGCTGGACCACGTGCGCGATCTCCGGGGGATGACGACGATCCGTGAAGCCGCGGCGATTCTGGC
>JAICSD010000030.1 GCA_025937075.1 Vicinamibacteria bacterium
CCGTGAAGGCGCCTTTTTCGTGTCCGAAGATCTCGCTCTCGAGCAGCGTCTCCGGAATCGCCGCGCAGTTGATCGCGACGAACGGAACCGCCGCGCGCGGGCTCAGCTCGTGAATCGTCTGGGCGACGAGCTCTTTGCCTGTGCCCGAATCTCCCCAGATCAGCACGGACGCCTGCGTCGGCGCCGACTGCTCGATCACGCGATACACGCTGCGGATGCCGGGACTGTTGCCGATGATGCGGCCGAAGCTTCCCTGCTCGCGAAGCTGCCGCCGGAGCTGGCGCACCTCGCGCAGCGTTTCCTGCCGCTCCACGGCCTTCTGCAGCAGGATGCGCAGCCGCTGCGGGTCGACGGGCTTACTGAGATAGTCGTATGCGCCTTCCTTGATCGCCTCGACGGCGCTCTCGACGGTCCCTTGCGCCGTTAAGAGGATCAACGTCAAATCCGACAGTTGATCCTTCAGCGCGCGGAGCAACTCCAGGCCGCCCATGCGCGGCATCACGAGATCCGACACGATGATGGCCGGCCGGAAGGTCGTAATTTTCTGGAGCGCTTCCTCGCCGTTCGCGGCCTCGTCCGTTTGGAAACCCCACGCGCTCACGAGCTCCGTCAGTCCGACGCGCGTCGGCGGATCGTCCTCGACGATCAGAACGCGTTCGCTCGGCGACGCGCCGTTCGGCTCATCGGTGGACATGCGGTCAATTTCTGTCAGTGTGGTCACAAGCTCGTTACCTTTTTAGTGCGAGTGTACCACCCGCCGGTAAATATTACTCGTTTTCAAAGCAGAGCTGAACGGTAACTTATGTGTACCTTATTGATGTGCTCGGCCTCTCCGGGGTACGCCCATTGCACCTGCTGAGCTGAAGAGTCGCGATGCGGCTTCTGGAGGACAGTGATGAAACGAGCACTGATTGCGCTATGCAGCCTTGCGGCCGTTGCCGCGTGCGCCGCGGACGCGAGCTCCCTCGCGGCCGGCGGATCGGCCGCGACGCCGGCGGCCGCGTCCGAAGCAGCCACGGCTGCCGAAGCGGGACGCGCCGTAACGACCGGGGACGATTATCGTGAGGTGACGATTCCGGCAGGTACGGTGCTGCCGGTGGATCTGGAAACGTCGGTCGGTTCGGATACGAGCCGCGTGGAACAGCCGGTTCGCGGCGCGCTTCGCCGCGCGGTCGTCGTCCACGGCAGCCAGGTGCTGCCGGCGGGCACGGCCGTCTTCGGCCACGTCACGCGCGCCGAGCGCCCCGGGAAGATCAAGGGACGCGGGCTGATCGCGATGCGCTTCACGCAGATCGACGCGCCGGGTGAAGGACGCGCGCGGATGAGCACGGCGACGGTCTCCCGGATCGCGCCTGCCACGAAACAAAAGGATGCGCTGACGATTATCGCGCCCGCCGCCGGCGGCGCCCTCGTCGGCCGCGTCGTGGGCGGCAAGAAGGGCGCGCGCGAAGGCGCGTTGATCGGCGGCGGTGCGGGGACCGCCTACGTCCTCTCGACCCGAGGCAAGGACATCCGCCTCGGACGAGGCGCCAACCTCGGCGTCCGTCTGACGGCTCCCCTCGTCGTGCGACTGCGCAGGTAACTCCCAACGCCCAATCCCCAATTCCCAAATCGGTTTCGGAGTTGGAGTTGGGAGTTAGAATCGAGCGTGCTCGAGCCAACGCCGGAGCAGCGGCTGCCCGATGCGCCGCTGCCCGGTGAAGGCGCGCCACCGGGCGGCGCGCGGTGGCGTCCCCGGATTCTCCCGGTCGAACGCGCCGCCGCTCTCTTCGAAGTCATCCTCTGCTCCGGTTTTCCCACGCAGTTCATCATCGTCTCGGTCCTGACGACCTTCGGGATGCGGCCGCGGCTGGCGGACGGATCGCTGTCCCCGCACTTCGTGTTCGCGCTGACGCTGGTGGACACGCTGCTGCTCGTCGCGTTCGTCTGCTTCTTCCTGCGTGCACATCGTGAGTCGATCCGGGCGACGCTCTTCGGCTGGAGGCCCGCTCGTGAAGTGGTGTTCGGGCTGTTTCTGATCCCGGCGTCGTTCGTGGTGATCGTTGTCGTCCTGCTGGTCGTACAGATCGTCGCGCCGTCGCTGCACAACGTCGCGCACAATCCGCTGCAGGATCTGGCGAAGACGCGCGTGGACGCGATCGTGCTCGCGCTCGTCGTGATGATCGCCGGGGGTATTCGCGAGGAAATTCAGCGCGGGTTCGTGCTGCGGCGATTCGAACAGTATCTCGGCGGGGGCGCGGCCGGCCTCGTCATCTTCAGCGCGCTGTTCGGACTCGGCCACATCGAGCAGGGATACGACGTCTCGCTCGCGACCGCCGTGCTCGGGGCCTTCTGGGGCGGGGTCTACCTGAAGCGCCGCTCGGTGATCGGTCCGATGGTTGGACACGCCGGATTCAACCTGGCCGAGGTGCTGAAGTTCGTGATGATTGGGGCCTGAGCGTGCCGACCCGGACCGAGCGCCTCGTCCTGCTCGCTGTCTTTGTGCTGTCGCTCCCGCTCGTCACGACGCGCATCTATTCGTCGGACGAGATTCAGTACTTCGCGTACCTGCGCTCGCTCTGGTTCGATCGGGATCTCTCGTTCGAAAACGAGTACCGGTACTTCTACGATCGCAACATCGCCCGGTCGGAAGGCTTTCACGAGACCTTTCTCGAAAGGACGACGGAGGCGGGCCGGCGGGTGAATTTCGGCACGATCGGCTGCGCGATCCTGTGGTCCCCCTTCTATCTGGCGGGCGACGTCGCCGCGCGGGTGCTCCACGCGGCAGGACGTCCGGTGCAGGTCGACGGGTTCTCGAAGCCCTACATCGCGGCCGTGGCGTACGCCTCGGCATTCTACGCTGCCGCCGCACTCGCGCTGGCGATTTCGTCGTCCGCACTGCTCGGCCTGCGAGGCGTCGCGGCGGCCGTCGCCGTCTGGCTCGGCACACCGCTGCTCTTCTACATGTACGTGGCACCTCCGATGTCGCACGCATGCTCGGCATTCGCGCTGGCGTTGTTCGTGTACGTGTGGCTGCGCGTCCGGCAGACGTGGTCGATCAGAGGGGCCGCTGCGCTCGGGGCCGCGGGCGCCCTGATGGCCATGGTCCGCGAACAGGACCTGTTCTTCGTTCTGGGGCCGGTCGTCGACTTCGGCATCACGCTGCTTCGCCCAATGCTGCACAGGGCAGCGGACGACAGGGACTACGCCGAGGTTGCGCGTCCCCTCCGGACCATCGTCGCGGCGGTTGCCGCATTTGCGGCCGTGTTCATCCCGCAGGCGGTCGCGTATCTGCGTCTGAACGGGCATCTGGGACCATCGCGGCTCGTGATTCGCAAGATGGCGTGGACCGCTCCGCACGCACTTCAGGTGCTCACGTCGCCCGAGCACGGCTTCTTCGTCTGGACGCCGCTCGCGGCGATCGCGCTCGGCGGGCTGATCTGGATGGCGTTCGGTCACCGACGCCAGGTCGCCGTCTGCATGCTGCTGATGTACGCGTCGCAGGTGTACGTCAGCGGGAGCGTCGAGTCGTGGACGGTCGCGGGCGGTTACGGCCAGCGGCGCTTCGTGGCGCTCGCCGCGCTGCTCGTCATCGGCCTGGCGGCGCTGCAGGAAGGTGCGCGCCGTGTCGCCGCGAGAACGATCGTCGGCGTCCTGACCGTCATCGCCATCTACTGGAACGTCGCTCTCATCGCCGAATTCGGCACCGGCCTGATGGATCGGCAGCGGCTCTCCCCCGGACAGAACGCCTACGACGCGTTCGTGACGCTGCCGCGTGACGCGCCGTCGCTCCTGTATCGCTATGTGTTCGACCGCGCATCGTTCTACCGCCCGCCGCGAGCGACACCCTGATCGATTGCCGGTAACATGTAGCGTTGGCAGGAGCGACCTGCTGTCGCGACAGATCTCACGCAGAGGCCGCAACAGAGCAGAGGCCGCGCGGATCTCACGCAGCGCGGCACGCGCAGATGTGGCGCCTCGAGGATCTGACATTCGCCGTGCGCATTCTGTACCTGGCCGATATCCGATTTCCGCTCGAACGTGCCAACGGGATCCAGTCGATGGAAACCTGCCACGCGCTCGCCGCGCGAGGACATCACGTGGTGCTGCTCGTGCGCCCCGACACGCACGAGCCCCGCCGCGATCCATTCGAGTTCTACGATCTGCCGCGGCTCGATCGGCTGCGCATCGAATCGATGCCGATGAGCGGACCACCGGCGTCGCGCCGGGCCATGTACCTGACGTTCGCGCTTGGACGATCCCTCGGACGCGCGCGTCAGGACCTGATCTTCACGCGCGACCTCGGGATCGCCTCGCTCCTGCTGCAGGTCCCTCGCGGGCTCCGGGCGCCCGTCGTCTATGAAGCGCACGGCGTTGCCGCGGATACCGCGGATGCGCTGCCAGCATTGCTGACCGGCGCGCCTCGTGCGTCCCAACGAAAGCTGGCGCGGCTCGCGAGACGCGAGGCGCGGGTCTGGCGCGACGCGGACGGCTACGTCACGATCACGGACGGCCTGGCGCGCGAGCTGACGCGCCGTTTTGGCGCGCGCGCGCGCCTCGCAACCGTGCCGGATGGCGCACGCATCCGCGACACGCTGCCCCGATCCGCGCCGCCTGGCGCATTCACGATCGGCTATGCTGGCCACCTCTACCCGTGGAAAGGGGCGGATCTCGTCATCGAAGCGGTCGCCGCGCTGACCGACACGCGCGGGCTCATCGTGGGAGGACACCCCGCCGAACTGGATCTGGCGCGTCTCGACGCGCTCGCGCGCACGCTCGATTGCGCGTCGCGCCTCACGTTCACAGGCCTCGTGCCGCCGGCCGAAGCGCGCCGCCGCCTGCGCGACGCGCACGTGCTCGTGCTGCCCAATCCGCAATCAGCGATTTCCTCGCAGTTCACGTCTCCGCTGAAGCTGTTCGAGTACATGGCGTCCGGGCGCCCGATCGTCGCGAGCGATCTGCCGTCGATCCGCGAAGTCCTCACGGACGGCCACAACGGCATTCTCGTCGAACCGGGAAATCCGCAGGCGCTCACGGCAGCGATCCGGCGGATACAGGAGGACAGCGCGCTCGGCGACCGGCTCGCGCGCCAGGCGCTGGCGGACGTGCGCGAGTTCACGTGGGACCGCCGGGCGGCGCGTCTCGAGCAGTTGTTCCATCAGGTCGCCGCGTGATCTCCGAGTACCTGCGATCGATCATTCGATGCCCGGAGTGCCGGGGTACTCTGCAACAGGGATCGGATGCGCTCGTGTGCGGCACCTGCGGCGGCCGGTATGATGCATCCGCGCGCGAGTTCCTGGATCTCCGCCCGGAGACGGGATTCCAGGAACGCACCAAGTACCTGGACGCGGATCTGCACGCGGACGCACGCCACGAGCACGTGTCGCCGCCGCTCCTCGGATCGAAGATCCGCAACGACATGCTGCGGGAGTACCTCTCGCCGCGTCCCGACGATGCGGTGATCGATCTGGGCTGCGGCAGCGGACGGGCACTCCTGTGGAACCGCGACTGGCACGCGCGGCTCGTTGGCGTGGATGTCAGTCCGTTCTTCGCCGAAGAGGCGAGGAACGAAATCGATCTCCTGCTCGGGGATCTGCGCCGCCTCCCATTCGCCGATGCGACATTCACGAAAGCGTACTCGCTCGACGTGCTCGAGCATCTCTCGCCCGGCGCGCTGAAGCGCATGCTGGCCGAGGCGTCACGCGTCCTCGCACCCGGTGGTCAGCTCTTCATCTACACGCACGTCAGGAAGAACGCGCCGATCGCGAAAGGCCTCCGGTGGATCAACGCGCTGGCGCGCCGTCTCGATCGGGCCGGGCTCATCGACCTTCGCCAGGAGCACCTGCGCAAGTCCGATCATCTCAATCCGCTCGCCGACATCCCCGAGCTGCGCCGCGTCGCCTCGGACGCCGGCTTCAGAATCGTCCGCATCCGGTACTACACGCCGCTGGTCGGCGGATTCGTGGAGAACATCCTGATGCGGATCGCCGAACGGCACATGGCACGTCGCGCCGCGAAGCGTCTTACCGCTCGCGTGCCGATGGACGACGTGGATCGTGTGGCGATCAAGGAGGCGCGCACGTCGGCGAAGGCGCGGATCGCCCGCAGCCCATCCACTCGAGCGGTGCTCGAAGCGCTCACGGCGGCCATGAAGCTGGATCTCCTGCTGTTCGGATCGATCGAGTCGGGCCCCTTCTTCGCGCTGCTCGAGAAATCTGCGGCGCGCGGATGAAGATCCTCTACTCGGCAATCGATCAGCCAGTGCCTGGGACGAAGGGCGGCTCGATCCACGTCAAAGCCGTAGCCGAAGGACTCGCCGCGCTCGGCCATGATGTGACGACGCTCACGGCTGGCCCAGCATTGGAGGAGGCGCTGGACGACGGCCCGGTGCGATGGATCGCCTTGCCGCCGCCGTTCGGCTCGACGCATCTGCGCCTCGCGCGAGCAGCGCAGATCGCCCGCATTGTCCAGGGGCTCCGCCCCGACGTCGTCATGGAGCGCTATCACAACTTCGGCGGCGAAGCGCTCGTCGCCGCGCGGAGGGTGGGCGCGATCGCCGTGCTCGAAGTGAACGCGCCCGTCATCGATCACCTCGGCTCGCGCAAGACGCTCGTCGATCGCGCGCTGATCGTGCAGCCGATGCGACGCTGGCGCGAACACCTCTGCCATCTCGCCGACATCATCGTCTCTCCCTCCGCGGAGATCCTGCCGCCGGACACGCCCCGCGATCGGATCGCCGTGCTCGAGTGGGGTGCCGACACCGGCCGCTTCCGGCCGGATGCTCCGGACCGATCGCCGTATGTGCGCCCGGAGGTCGATCTGCTTGCCGCCTTCGCGGGCGCATTCCGGAGCTGGCATGGCGCCCTTCACCTCGTGCGCGCCGTTCGTGAGCTGCACCGGCGAGGCGAGACGAGGATTGGCGCGGTCCTGATCGGCGACGGCCCGGAGCTTCCGCTGGTACGCGCTGAGGCGGCCGGACTCGACACGGTCGTGTTCACTGGTCCGCTGCCGCACGCGCAGATGCCAGGAGCGCTCGCGGCGGCGGATGTGGGCGTAGCGCCGTTCGATCCGTCCCGGCACGCGCCGCTGTCGCTGGGCTTTTATTGGTCTCCGCTGAAGCTGTTCGAGTACATGGCGGCCGGGCTCCCCGTGGTCGCGCCCGCGATCGACCGCATTCCGGCGCTCGTGCAACATGACGTCGAAGGAATCCTTTACGATCCAGAGAAGCCTGATTCGCTGGCCGAGAGCCTCGTGACGCTGCGCGACGCCGATCTCCGCCGAAGGCTGGGCGCGGCAGCTCGCGCGCGCGCCGTCCGGGACTACAGCTGGCTGGCGCACTGCCGCGCGCTCGATGCGGCGTTCCGCGCCGTTCGGCCGACCGCATGAAGATCCTGATTCCCACGGACGCCTTCCCGCCGAACTGCGGCGGCAGCGGCTGGAGCGCGTACGAGCTGGCGCGCGGGCTGCGCACGCTCGGGCACGACGTCGTCATCGTCCAGCCTCGTCCAGGCGAGCCGGAAGGCACGCGTCTCGCGACGTACGACGGATTCGAAATTCGCGCATTCGGCGCCGCCGCGCCGGACATCCCTTACGTTCGGAACTACTTCAAGAGCGAACGCCTGACGCGCCGCCTGGGCGCGTATCTGCTGAACGTCATCCGCCGCGAGCACATCGACATCGTTCACGCACAGCACGTGATGACTGCCCTTCCGGGGATCGAAGCAGCTTCGCGAGCGGACGTGCCCGTCGTGGTAACGGTCCGCGATTACTGGCCGGTCTGCTACTGGTCCGATCTGCTGCATACGCGCACGGGGCTTGCGCTCTGTCCCGAGTGCTCGGCCGGAAACATGACGCGCTGTATTCGCCCGCGCGCCGGGCCGGCATGGCCGCTGGCGCTCCCCCTGATTCCATACATGCGCGCGAACCTCGCGCGCAAGCGGCAGGGCCTCGCGCGCGCGGATGCGATCGTCGCGGTCAGCCGCCGCATCGCCGCGGATCTTGCCGAGCGTGCGCCGGGGCTCCAGTCGACGCGCGTGGAGATCATTCCAAACCCGGTGAACGTCGCCGATCTCCGTGCGCGCGCGGCAAGCGATGGCCAGCCTGCGGAAGCTTCGCCCTACGCGTTGTATCTCGGCAAGCTCGCCCCGAACAAGGGCAGCCGCTATCTACCCGAGGTCGTCGAGCGCGCGGAGCTGGATTGGACCGTGATCGTGGCGGGGGAAGGCCCGGATCGCGAAGCGCTGGAGCGCGAGGCCGCCGAATCCGGACGCCATTTCAGCTTTCGCGGGTGGGTGGACCAACCGACGGCCGCTCGGCTTCTCGGGCGTGCCTCCATGCTGATCTTTCCATCGCGAGGTCCCGAGTCGCTGAGCCGTGTCCTCATCGAGGCGAGCGCGCTGGGCATCCCAATCGCCGCGATGGATACGGGCGGGACGCGCGACATCATCGAGCCCGGCGTCACGGGACTGCTTGCCGATTCACCCGAAGGGCTGGCGGAAGACGTGAGGCGGCTCCGGAACGATGACGATCTCCGGGCGCGCCTGGGTGCTGCCGCCCGGTGTCTCGTCGAGCGCGAGTTCGATGCGCCCGTGGTCGTCCGGCGCGTCGAGCGCCTTTACGAGGAGCTGGTTCGGCGGCCGTGAGGGTCGTGCTCGTCGCGCGGTCGGTGTTCCCGCTGCACGGGTTCGGCGGGCTCGAGCGGCACGTCTACGATCTCGCGCGCGCGCTCGCGGACCGCGACGTCGAGGTCACGTTGATCACGCGGCCGCCGCTGCGTGGACGCGAGTGGAGCGCGAGCGCCGTGCATCCTGCCGTGCGGGCCGAGTTCGTCCCGTATCGAACCTTTCCGCTGGCCGGACGCCGCGGCACCACCGTCCTGGATCGCAGCACGGCATATCCCGTCTTCGGGCTGCGCGCCGGAAGACGCGCGCTGGACATCGTGACGAGCGGCCGGGCGGATCTCGTCCACGGACTCGGCGCAAGCGTCCTCGGTTATGCGCGCGCGCGCCGCCGCGCGGGCGCGCCGCTGGTGCTGAACCCTCAAGGACTCGAAGAATTCGGCGCGACGGACCCGTCGCGCGTCCGCTTGAAGCGGGCGGCGTACCTTCCGCTGCGGCGCGCGGTGCTCGCCTGCGCCGCGGCCGCCGATGCCGTGATCGCAACGGATCGAGCGCTCGAGCCCGTCGTCGCGCGTCACCTGAAGGTGCCGCCGGATCGGTTGCGGACGATTCCAAACGCGCTCGATCTGCGCGCGCTGGACGTGTTCGCGGATCCGACGGTGATTGCCGATGTGCGGCGCCGCGCGAATATCAGGCCGGACGAAGTCATCCTGTTCAGCGCCGGGCGCCTCGAAGCGAACAAGGGATTTCACATCCTGCTGCAGGCGCTCGCGGCGCTGCGCGATCACGGCGCCGCGGGCGGACGGCCCTGGCGATGGATCTGCGCGGGCGATGGGCCGTATCGGCGCCGTCTGGAAGCGCTCGTGTCCGAGCTTTCGCTCGGCGATCGCGTCCGTCTGCCCGGCCGCGTCACCGACGCGGAGATGCACGCATGGCACGAGCTGTCGACGTTGTTCGTCCATCCGACGCTCTATGAAGGCAGTTCGCTCGTGACGCTCGAAGCGATGGCGCACCGTCGTGCCGTCGTGGCCACCCGCGCCGGCGGACTCCCTGACAAGGTGCGTCCAGGTGTCAACGGCTGGCTGGTCCCGGCGGGTGATGCCGGCGCGCTGGCGGCCGCTCTGAGCGGCGCGCTCTCCAATCCCGCCCGTCTGGAGGAGCTCGGCCGGGCGGGACGCGCGATCGTCGAGGAAGAGTTCTCCTGGCGCGCCGCGGGCGATCAGACCGTGGCGCTGTACCGGGAACTGCTCGAGCGCGAGTAGAATATCCGCGGCCCCCCGGAATTTCCGGCTCCCATGCGAATCATCGATCGCGAGTGGCGCGAGGCGGCCGATCTGCAGCCGTCCCGTGCGGGTCTCGCCCTGACGCTCGGTGGGGCGGCGCTGCTCCGCTTCTGGGCGCTCGGAACCGGCATCCCGTACATGCCGGGCGTGGACGAACCGGAAGTGATGGATCGCGCGGTTCGCATCATCAAGACCGGCGATTTCAACCCGCACTTCTTCGACTATCCGTCGCTCTACATCTACGTGCAGGTTGCCGTCGGCGTTGTCCGATTTCTCGCCGGCGCCGTGCGCGGCCAATGGGCCTCGCTGGCACAGTTCGCCGCGGCCGACGCGTACTTGTGGGGGCGCGCGGTGACCGCACTCGCAGGCACCGCGACGGTGTGGGTGCTGTATCTCGCGGGGCGCCGCTGGGGCGCGCGGACGGCGCTGCTCGCTGCGGCGCTCCTCGCCGTCATGCCGCTGCACGTCCGCGAATCACATTACGTGCTCACGGACGTGCCGGTGACGCTGTTCGTCACGATCGCGTTTCTTCTCTCCCTGGGCGCGCACGAGCGCCCGAACGCTCGCGCGTTCGCGATTGCGGGAGCGGCCGCCGGACTGGCCGCGGCAACGAAATACAACGGCGCGATCGCGCTCGTATTGCCGCTGATTGCCTGCTGGATGACGCCGGCCGTGCGGCCGTCGCGCATCGTGGCCTCGCTCGCGGCGCTCGGCGCATTCCTCGCAGCCTTCCTGATTACGGCTCCGTATACCCTGCTCGATCTGCCCGCGTTCCTGAACGGGTTCGCGCGCCTCGCCGCCGCCTACCGAGGGCCCTCGCACAACGCCGATCCGATCTTCCTCATCTATCTCAAGCACCTGCGGAACGCGTGGCACTGGCCCGCGACCCTCCTCGTCGCGGGAGGCCTTGCGCTCGGCGCCACGCGCGCGATCAAGGGGCCTGGCCGCGTGAAGTGGACGCTCGCGGTCGCATTCCCGGTCCTCTACTTCTGGTTCATCTCGCGGCAGTCGCTCGTCTACGGCCGCTACCTCCTCCCGATCCTGCCGCTGCTCGCGCTGCTCGCCGCAGGCGCGGTCGTGTCGGGCGTGAGTCAACTTCGCCGGTATCAGATCCCGCGCTCGGTCAGGAACGCGCTAATCCTGGCGCTCGTGCTGCTCGCCATCGTGCCGCCCGCCTACAGCTCGATCGCGTTCGATGCGATGGCCGCCCGGGCGTGGACGACGAAGCAGGCGTACGACTGGGTGCTGCAGCAGGCGCCGCCGGGATCGAGGATCACCATCGAGGCGACCGAGCTGACGCTGCCGGACCGCTACCGCGTCGATCGCGTCAAGGACCTGCGCGAGAAGGCGCCCGAGGCGTACGCGGCGGAAGGAGTCGACTATCTCATCGCCTCGTCGCAGTCGTACTGGCCGTATCTGAGCGAGCCAGGACGCCACCCGGGCGAGTACGCCGACTACATTCGGTTGTTCCGTCAGTTCCCCGAAGTGGCGCGCTTCACGCCGTCGCGGGAGCACCCGGGACCGGAGCTGCGGATCCTGAAGGTGAAACCGTGAGGGGGCCGGTTGTCGGTGGTTGGTAAGGGCTGTGCGGTAAGAACTGCGTACCCTCGTGACTTGAAACGGAGGTGTTTCTGCGTACCCGCTGGACGCCGCTCACTGGCGATTCGTCAACAGCATCACGTCCGTGCGGCGGCGGAGGCTCGTGACCCAGTCGCCAATCAGCGCGCTGCGGCGAGCGTCCGCGACCTTCCGGCGCGCCGCGTCCTGAGCCTCCTCGAACGACTGCAGCTTTCCTCCAATCGTGAACTCCGACGGGTGCTCGCGATAGTAGGTGACGACATCGCCCTCCGGCGGTTCCGAAGCGCTCTCGAACCGTTCGTTCAAGTAGGTCGCGATGCGCAGGTCGTCGCGGATGTACGAGCGCAGGCGCTCGCGGGTCAGCCCCAGCGCGCTCAGCGTCGAATCGAGCGCGGCGGGCGAACCGGCACGCTGCTCGAGCTCGGCGACGTGACGATCGATCTCCGCTCCAGCGGGTTCAGGGGGCTGGTAGCGATCGACTTCCGACAGCATCAGCGTGCGCTCGATGAGCCGATCGACCGTCCAGGCGACCGGATCCGTTCCCGCCGGCGCCGGCGGCGTGAGGTGGAATCGAAGCGCCGCCGTCACATCCGACATCAGGATCGGCTGCCCGCCAACGACGGCCATGATGCGCTCGATGACCTCGCCCGACGCGGGGGCGCCGAAGAGGGCGATGGTCAAGGCGATCGCGAGAATACGTGATCTCATTTCAACGGTTTTCACCGAGGCGCATCAAAGATGCGCCCGACAGCCCGACAACCGACAACCGACCACCGACAACCGTCTCTAGAATGCCTGCCCGATGCTGAAGTGCAGCACCGTCCGCGGCTCCAACCGATTCGCAATCACGCGGCGATCCAGCTTGAAGCCCAAATCGAGGCGGATGGGGCCGATGGGCGAACGGTAGCGCAGCCCGAACCCGACGCCGCCGCGAAGCTCCGTCAGATCGAGGTCGGACGCACGTGCGAAGACATTGCCCGTATCGATGAACAGCGCGCCGCCGAGATCGCGCCATACGGGCGCACGCAGCTCCCCGTTGAAGATGACGAGCGCGTTGCCGCCCTTGGGAAACCCCTGCGAGTTGATCGTTTCGGGAGCGCCGACGGTGTCCAGCGCGAAGCCGCGGATCGTGGTGTCGCCTCCGGCGAAGAACCGCTCGCTGGCGGGCATGTCGGAGACCGGCTGTCCCTGATCGTCCGTCACCAGCGTCAGCAGCTTCCCGACGCCGAGCCGCGCGCCGCCGGCAAATACCAGGTGCGGACGCCCGAGCTGATGGTAGAAGAAGCCCTGCACGAACGCCTTGCTGTAGCCGACCTGCGACCCGAAGATGCGCGCGGCGAGCGTGCCATCAGCCGTCGTGAACGTCCCGTGCTGCGGATCGAGGAGATCGTCGCGGGTATCCCGCGTGAGCGCGAGCGAGAAGCCGGAGAGACGCACCTGCGGGAACACGCGATCGATCGAGATCTGATCGGCGGGATCGGTGCCGATCTGCTCGTCGAAGACGCGGGTCGTGCCGAACGTGTAGCGGAGGCTCCCGCGGACGACCGGCGCCAGCATCCGGCTGACCTCGGCCGTCACGCCTTTGCGCGCGAAATTGAACGTCGTTCGACGCGCCTGCTCGATCGCGGCCGTTGCCGTCAGATCCGAGGTTCCGCGGAACGCCTTCGGCTCCCGATAGGTGCCGACCACACGGTACTCGGGGAAGCCGAACTTGCTCGGATTCGCCGGATCGGTTTCGGTGTCTGGACGAAGGCTGAGACGCGTGTACAGGCTCACCGATCGATTCTTGCCGCCGAGGTTCCGGCGGACGACCTCGAAGAACCCGCGCGGTGCGAACTCGACGTGCTCCTGCGCTTCCCCTTCGGGCCCGGTCGCGCGCAGCGTGCGATCGATCTCGGCGCCGCCGCCGAAGCCGATCGTCGTCCTCTGCGCCTCCTCGACCGTGACGACGACGTCGGGGTTGAGCGGCGAGCCGTGCGCGAACGGCGCGATGCGGACGCGCCGGAACAGGCCGAGCGCGCTCAGGCGCCGCTGGCTCTCGAGAAGATCCGCCGCGCCCAGCGGCTGGCCCGAATGCAGCTGCAGCTCGCGAAGGATCACGTTCTGATCGGTCTTCGTATTGCCGACGACGAGGATGTGGTCGACGATCGTCTGCGGGCCTTCTTCGATTGTGAACGGCAGCGTGGCGCGCGTGCCGTCGGGCGTCAGGACGGGCGTCACCGTCACCTGCGCTGACGCGTAGCCCGCGTTGAGGTACTCGGTGACGAGCCGGTCGCGATCGCTCGCGACCGTCGGCGCGTAATAGGGCTCGCCCGGCTTCGAAGAGAGCTTCGCGATCAAATCGTCGGTCTTCAACGCGTGATTCCCCTCGAGCGTAACGGCCGCGATGGTGACGTGCGGGCCTTCCTTGATCGTGATCACGGGCCTGATCAGGCCGTCGCCGATCTCGTTCGCCGCCGAACGGACTTCGGCAAGCGCATAGCCGCGCACCTGATACTGCTGGCGGATGGCGCCGGCCATCGCATCGAGCGTGGACGCCACGAACGGCTCGCCCGCCGCGAGCTTCATGAACGGCTTCAGCTCCGCCGGGGTGATTACGGTGTTGCCGGTAATCTCTACGCCGTTGGGTGCCACCCGATACAGGCGGCCGCGCTCCACGTGGAAGCTGATCGTGAGGACGCCATTCTCCTCCCGCCGTTCGTGCGACACGCGTGCGCGCCAGTACCCCTGCTGCCGCAGCGCGTCCTCGATGCGACGGCTCGAATCCTCGAGCAGATCCTCGTCGACCGAACCCTCCCGCTCGATCGGCACCAGGTCCGACAGCTTCTCCTTCGGAAGGGGATCGCCTGCGTATTGCACGCGCACGATCGGCCCTGGGGCGATGTTGAGCGTCAGGGTGACCTGCGTGCCATCGCCGTTCACCTTCGGCGGGAGCTCCGACGCGGCCGCCTCGTACCGGCCGCGCTTCCGCATGGCGGTCACGTAATCCCCAAGACGCCGGTGCAGCTCCGCCGGCTCGTACGGCTGCCCCGGGGTAACGCCAAGACGCGAGAGCACCTCCTGGCGCGAATCGAGCGGCTGTCCCTCGATCACGACGTCGGCGACCTTCGCGAGCGGCCCCGCCTTCACGTCGAACACGAGCGTGGTGCGATCCGGATTGTGCTGCACGACGGGCGGCGCAGGACGCACGGTCGCCTGCAGATACCCGCGATCTTTGTAGAGGCCCTCCAGCGACGCCGCGACATCGGCCGCACGCCCGACGGGTGGCGTCAGACCGAACCGTTCGCTCATCCAGTCGCGCAGCGTTCCTTCGGAGATGCCAAGCTCGCCATGGAAGTCGACGCGCGTCACGCTGTGGATCGGGTCCAGCGCGTAGCGAAGCGCAACCCCTCCATCCGGGGTGGGCTCCGCATCGACGACCACGTTCTCGAAGCGCCCGAGGCTGTAGAAGTGCGCGATCGTCTCGCGCACGTCGGCCATCGACAGCGGCCGCCCCGCGCGCGTCGCGAGAAGATCCTCCAGCCCCGCCTCCGTAGTCTCGCGTCCTTCGATGGTCAGCGTCACGCTGCGGATCGGGTGATTCACGTACTTCGCCGCAGGGAGATCCTGCGCGAACACGGGCGCACCCGATATCAGCCACAGTATCAGGGCAATGCAAGTGAACGGCCCGTGACTTCGAAACGGCCGCGAAACGTCAGTGTTCGGCATTCGGCATTCGGCATTGACAATCGTCAGCACGCGGCATTGACGGCAGGCTGTCGGGATCATCAGCCTGTCACCTCAGAAGCTGTGGCGGACCCGGAAGTCGACGGAGAACGTGCGGTCGCCATTCTGCGTGAGCACCCACGAGACGCGCTCGCTCTGCTCGAACTCGAGCACGATGATCTGCTCGCGCTGCGTCGTGCCGAGCGCCCGGGCGAACGTGAGATAGGCGCGGTTCGTGATGCGTTTGCCGATCGTCAGCCTGGCCGTCGGCGTCAGCGGATCGTTCTCCGTGCCGATGCTCGGCGTGAGCTGCACGACGTCGAAGCCCAGCGTCTGCTCGACGGCGCTCTGCACCGGTCCGACGAGCGGAGCCGTTGCGATCCGCGCGAAGGCCGCGCGCAGCAGCGCCTCCTCCGACTGCGTTGCCGCCTCCGGCCTCAGCGCTCTCAGCTCCGGATTCGACACGTCCGTCGACTCGCCCACCAGCAGCCGGATGACGTCGACGGCGGGTAAAGGAGGATCGGAGTCGACCGTCAGGTTCAGGTTCCCGCTGATCGATCCGCGGATGCCGAGCGTGACGCGATACGTCTCCGTCGGCACCCGGACGCGCGTCTCCGCTTCCAGATCGAAGAACGGCTCGATGTGCGACGGGTTGAGAAAGTCGATGGTGCCGCGCGTGACGACGTAGCGATTGCCGATGAAGAAGATGTCGCCACGGACGATGTCGGCGCGGCCGAGGAGCACCGGCTTGTCGTAGGTTCCGGTGAGCGTGAGATCCGCGGACGCCGTGAGCCGCGCGATGTTGTTGTTGACCCGCAACGTGCGCGGCGCCTGGATCTGAATGTCGAAGCGCAGCGGCACCGTTGGGCCGGCCGCCGCCGCGGGCAGCCCGCTGCCGCCTGCGCCCGCGAGGTTGAAGACATCAACGTTCGGCTCGAAGCGCCTCGTGTACTCGCCGTCGCGGACGATGACCGTGCCGCGCAGCAGCAGGGATTCGAGCGTGCCCTGCAGCTCGAGCGTCGCGTCGGCCGTCGATCGGAATCCCTCCGGGTAGCGGAAGACCATCTGCTCGCCCGTCGCCGTCAGATTGATGTCCCCGATCGTGTAGCCCGTGATCCCGATATGGCCGCCGAACCTGACCGGGCCACCCCCCACTTCCGCCGTCACGTCGTCGAGCCGGATGCCCTGCGCGTCGAACGAGAGCTTGCCGTTGATCGCCTGCAGGCTGTTGGGGAGCAGCATGTAGCGCACGCGGCCGTTGGTAATCGTCGCGTCGCCCGAGAGGACGGGCGCATCGAGCCGCCCGTTGACGCGCGCGTGGAGCGAGGCGTCGCCCGAGCTTCGCACGTCACGGAAGATGCCCTGCAGGATGCCCAGGTTCGCGTCGCCTGAGGCCTCGAGCGCGATCTGATTGTCGTGCAGCGCGACGTTTCCGCTCAGCTCGAGGGCGGTGCCTTCACCCGCGAGCCTGAACCGCTGCACTTCGAGCCGATGCTGATTCAGCGCGAGCTGGATGGGGCCGTCGTTGTGAACCGGATAGTCGAACAGCTTCAGGTTGAGCCGCTCGACAGTGGCTTCGACCACGAGATGATCGATATCCGCGAGCTCACCAACCGCGCGGATGGTGCCGTCCGCCACGGCGGTCGTGAAGGGGGACAGCTTCGGTTGAAAGAACCGGATGTACGGGTCCAGCGAGGTGTCGGAGAAGTGCAGCGTCATCTCCGTGTCCATCTCGGGCGTCAGCGCGAGACGTCCGGATCCCGTCACCGACAAGCGCGGCGATTGCGCATCCATGTCCATCGTCAACAGGTCGCTCCTCAGCGAGAGGCGGCCGTTCACCTGGCCGATGCCTTCGTCGCCGGCGAACAGATCATCGACGCGGACCTGCACGTCGTAGCGCGGGGAGTCGAACGTCCCTGTACCGGTCGCCTTGAACTGCAGAAGA
>JAICSD010000515.1 GCA_025937075.1 Vicinamibacteria bacterium
CCGCCTCGTACTGCGGGACGATGAGATCCGTGCAGTAGCGCGTCCTCACCATCTCGGCAGCCGCCTGAGCGATGGACGAGTGCAGGCGGCGATCCGTGAGCAGCGCCAGCCCGCGCTCGGCCATTGCGTGGGCGTCCTCTGGAGCGCAGGTGAAGCCGGTCACGCCGTTCTGGATAATCTCCGGCAGTCCGCCGACGTGCGAGGCGACGACAGGCACTTCGCACGCCATCGCTTCCAGCGCTGCGAGCCCGAAGCTCTCTTGCGCCGACGGGAGCAGGAAGAGGTCCGCGACGGAGAGCCACTGCACGAGGTCCTGCTGTTCCCCGGCGAACATCACATCTTCGAGCAGGCCGTACTCCGCGGCTTGCTGTTCGATGTCCGGGCGCACGGGGCCATCGCCAATCAGGACGAACTTCGCGCGCAGCCGCTGGCGAATACGCCGGAACACGTCCATGGCGACGTCGACGCGTTTCACGGCCCTGAAGTTCGACACGTGCATGATGATCGCGTCGCCCGAGCCTGGCGGGCAGAGGCGATCGCGGAGCGCCGGATCGAACCCGCGACGATACTCGGCGCAATCGAGAAAATTCGGGATGACGCGGACGTCCTGCTGAATCCCGAGCGCCGCGATCGTATCGGCCCTGAGGCTCTGCGAGACCGCCGTCACGCTGTGCGATTGCTCGATGGAAAACGCGACCACGCGCCGGTAGGACGGGTCGCTGCCAATCAGCGTGATGTCCGTCCCATGGAGGGTCGTCATCGTGCGCGGGATGGCGGCTGACGAAGACGCGAGCATCTGCTCCGCGAGGTAGGCGGCTGTCGCGTGCGGCACCGCGTAGTGCGCGTGCACGATGTCGAGCTGCTGCTCCTCGGCAACGCGCGCGATGGTGTTCGTCAGCGCGAGCAGGTACTGCGGCTCCCTGAAGAGGGGATACGACGGCACGACGACAGGTACGAACGACATTCCCGGAACGCCGGATCGCCAGCGGAACGGCGGATCGCTGCTGATCAGGTGTATGCGATGGCCGCGCAGCGCGAGCGCATGTGCCAGTTCCGTCGCAACGACGCCGCTGCCCCCCACGGACGCGTAGCACACCATGCCGATGTTCATGGAATGGTCTTCAGCAGTCCGGGGCGCAGGACCGGCTCACGCACGATGATCCCCTCGGCGAACGCTACGCCCGCCAGCGCGCCGAACTGCGCGTCGCGGCTTTCGATGAGCTGCCGGAACGTCGATGCGGTGAGCCGTGTCGGCACCGCGCCGGTATCACGCGGCACGAACTGGCTGCGGTAGCAGTCGAGCGCATCGCGCTTTCGTTGATAGTGCGCCGAGACATCCACGACGAACGATGGACGATGGCCGTCGTTGATGAAGTAGTAGCAGATCCAGTCGGCGCGCCAGGGTTCGCTCGACGGCTCGTAGCGGCGCAGCGCGCTCCTGAACACCGCGATGCGCAGCGTGCGGCTCGCCGCGACATGATCCGGATGGCGATCGTTCCAGTGGGGCACGGCAATCGTGCGCGGCTGATGCCGTCTGATGAGATCCACCGCGGATTTGAGGAGAACCGGCGTCGGCGCGATGTCGCCGTCCGGCCACCCGAGGTTCTCGCGCCACGCGGCGCCGAGGACGCGCCGTGCGTCTTCGGCTTCGGCCTCCCGCTGTTCGGGCGTGCCGTTGCTCGAGAGCTCGCCGCGGGTCAGATCGCAGAGCCCGACGGAGTGTCCGGCGGCCGCATGGCAGGCCACCGTGCCTCCAAGGCCGATCTCGATGTCGTCAGGATGGGGACCGAAGACGAGCAGGTCGAGGGGCATCTACTTTACGAGGCGCGCCACAGGCGCGCCGGATTAACTTGACTCTCGTGTTGTAATGCCTTCATCCGTGTCCATCACACCTGATCCTCAGCCCGGCCGGCCGTTCAACGAGCAGGCCGCCCTTCAGGAGCTCGAACGCCTGCAGCGCGCAATCGAAGAGACCCGCCGAAGGCGCAAGGAAACGGGGGACGCGTTCGACGCGTTCGTTCGCTCGTTCCAGAAGGAGCGGCAGGACGCTCGCCACGCGGAGCTGGCGAAGGCCGTGGAGCCGGTCGCGAGCGCAGCGCCTCCAGCCGCGCCTGCGACCGCCGAGGAGGTCGAGGCCGTCCCCATCATCGAGCCGGTATCGATACCTCCGCCGATTGCCGCGTTGGCGGTCCCGAAGCGCAAGACGCGCAATCCGATGATTCCCGCGGCGGTCGGCGCAGCGATCGCGATCGTCGCCGCAATTGTGCTGATCGGACGTCCGTGGGGAGCGGCTTCGCTGCCGGGGTCCGGGATCCGGGGTTCGGGATCCGTTGGTTCCCTGACGCCAGATAATTCCCGGACCGCAAGCGCCGTCCGAGGCGAACCTGGAACCCCGGACCCCGGATCCCGAGTCCCGAGCCCCGCCGCAGCGTCAGCAGCGCCGCCCGCA
>JAICSD010000190.1 GCA_025937075.1 Vicinamibacteria bacterium
GAGGATTGGGGATTGATTGCCCCAATCCAATCCTCAATCGCCAATCCTCCATCCAACCGGCAATCCGGAATCCAAGTCCTCAATCGCAAATCCCCAGTCGCCGATGCAACGGCAATCTGCAGTCGGCAATCTGCAATCGAGCGTTATAATCCACTAACGATGCGAATCGCGATCGGCGCGGACCATGCCGGGTTCGCGCTCAAGCAGCATCTGCTTGCCACGCTCGCAGGTCTCGGACACGACGTGGACGATCGCGGCACGAACAGCGACGCGCCCGTCGATTATCCGCCGATCTGCGCCGACGTTGCGCGGCAGGTCGCCGACGGCCGCGCGGATCGCGGAATCGTGATCGGCGGCAGCGGCCAGGGCGAGCAGATGGCGGCGAACAAAGTGGCGGGCATTCGCGCCGCGCTCTGCAACGATCTCTATACCGCCCGCATGTCGCGCGAACACAACGACTCCAACGTCCTCGCGCTTGGCGGGCGCATCGTCGCCTTCGCGCTGGCGGATGAAATCGTCGCGTTGTGGCTGCGCACGCCCTTCGAAGGCGGAAGACACCAGCGGCGTGTCGACCAGATTTCGGCGCTGGAGCGATGTTAGGCGCGCGGGGCGCGCGAACGAAGCGGAGCGAGCTGCGAAGAGCGAGCGGAGCGGAGTGAGCTTGGCGGGGTGCTGGGGCCCCCGCCATTCAAGCAAGCCCCCCGCGAGCGACGGCGATGGGGGGGTCCGGCGGGGCGAAGTCCCCCGGTGGGAAATCGAGCAGAACTCAGAGGAACGAACATGAGCACGATCACCGACACTCCTTCACGCTGGCGGTCTCTCGCGGCAACGGATCCGGAGCTCGACGCCGCGATTGGGAACGAGATCCACCGGCAGAACAGCGGGCTCGAGTTGATCGCGTCCGAGAACTTCGTCAGCCAGGCCGTTCTCCAGGCCACCGGCTCCGTGCTCACGAACAAGTACGCCGAGGGGTATCCGGGGAAGCGCTACTACGGCGGGTGCGAGTTCGTCGACGTGGCGGAGTCGCTCGCTATCGAACGCGCGAAGGCGCTCTTCGGCGCCGATCACGCGAACGTGCAGCCGCATTCGGGCGCGCAGGCGAACATGGCCGCGTACTTCACGCTGCTGCAGCCCGGCGACACGGTCCTCGGAATGAACCTCGCGCACGGCGGACATCTCACGCACGGCCATCCGCTGAATTTCTCGGGCAAGCTCTACAAGATCGTTCCCTACGGCGTGCGCAACGACGACGAGCGGATCGACTACGACGAGCTGGAGCGCCTCGCGAACGAGCACGAGCCGAAGATGATCATGGTGGGGGCGAGCGCGTATCCGCGGGTGATCGATTTCGAGCGGATTGCCGCGATTGGCGCCTCGACCGGCGCTGCGATCGTCACCGACATGGCGCACATCGCGGGGCTCGTCGCTGCGAAGCTGCATCCGAGCCCCATCCCCCATTCCGCGTTCGTGACGACGACGACGCACAAGACACTGAGGGGACCGAGAGGCGGCATGGTGCTGTGCCGCGCCGCGCACGCGAAGGATCTCGATCGCACGGTGTTCCCGGGAATTCAAGGCGGCCCGTTGATGCACGTGATCGCGGCGAAGGCCGTCTGCTTGAAGGAAGCCATGGAGCCGGGCTTCGTCGAGTACCAGACGCAGATCGTCGCGAACGCGAAACGGCTGGCCGAGGCGCTGAGCACCGCGGGGCTCCGCCTCGTGAGCGGCGGCACCGACAACCACCTGATGCTCGTCGACGTGTTTTCGCGCGGCATCACGGGAAAGGCTGCGGAAGCGGCGCTCGGCAAGGCAAACATCACCGTCAACAAGAATGCGATCCCGTTCGATCGGAACCCACCCATGACCGCGAGCGGGATCCGGATCGGCACGCCGGCGGTCACCAGCCGCGGCATGCGCGAACCCGAGATGGATCGCATCGCGGAGTTCATCACGCGCGTGCTGTCGTCGCTCGATGACGAGGCCGTCATCACCCGGGTGCGCAGCGAAGTCGAGGCGTTGTGCCGGAAGTTCCCGCTGTACCCGGAAGCGCAGCACTGACCGCGGCCGTCGAGGGCATCTTCGCGCCTGACGGCGCCCTCGCCTCCGCGCTCGACGGATTCGAAGCGCGGCCGGCGCAGCTCGAGATGGCCTCCGCGGTCGCCGCCGCCTTCGCCGACGGCGCCGTGCTGCTCGCCGAGGCCGGAACCGGGACCGGCAAGACGCTCGCGTATCTCGTCCCCGCCATCCTCAGCCGACAGCGCGTGCTCGTCTCCACCGGCACCAAGAATCTTCAGGAACAGATCTTCTACAAGGACCTGCCCGTCCTGCGGCGGACGATCGGCGTGCCGTTCACCGCGACGTACATGAAGGGGCGCGGGAATTATCTCTGCCTCCATCGGTTCGATGCGGTCCGCGATAGCATTGCGCTGCGATCGCGCGAGGAGTCGCTCGCGATCGAGACGATCGACGAATGGTCGCGGACGACGGAGACCGGCGATCGCGCGGAGATGGAAGACCTTCCCGAGGACCTGCCACTCTGGCCGGAGATTGCCGCGAGCAGCGAGAACTGCCTCGGCGGCGAATGCCCTCGCTACGACGATTGCTTCGTCACGCGCATGCGACAGCGAGCCGCCGAATCCGATCTCGTGATCGTCAACCACCACCTGCTCTGTGCGGACGCGGCGGTGCGCAAGAGCGCGTTCGGGGAAGTGATTCCAGCGTGCCGGTACGCGATCGTCGATGAAGCGCACCAGCTCGAAGACGTTGCCACGCAGTACTTCGGCCTTGCCGTCAGCAACTACCGCTTCGACGACCTTGCGCGCGATGTCGAGAAGGCGATCGCCGCGGGGCTCATCCCGGATCCCGAGCGGGCAGACGACCTCAGGATCGACATCACGCGCATTCGCGACAGCGCTCGCTTCTTCTTCACCGCGCTCCAGATGCTTCGACACGAGCGCGGCGGAGCGAACGCGGAGCGGCTGCGCGTCACCGCATCGATCCTGAGCGCGACGGCCGATGCGGCAGCCGCGCTCGTCCGCGCGCTCGAAGCGGCGGAGGCCACGATCGCGCTCACGAAGGACGTCAACGAGGACGTCCTCGCGCTCGCCCGCCGCGCGGCAGAGCTGCGGATGGACGTCGGCTTTCTCACCCGCGCCGACGACGAAGGGTTCGTGTATTACCTCGAGGTGCGAGGCCGCGGGGTGTTCCTGCGCGCGGCGCCCATCGACGTCTCGGAGATCGTCCGCGAGTTGCTCTTCGATCGAATGGACACGACGGTGCTGACGTCCGCGACGCTGGCCGTGGACGGATCGTTCGACTACATCCGCGGCCGCCTCGGGATCCGCCGCGCGGCGGAGTGCCGGCTGCCGTCGGAGTTCGACTACGCGCAACAGGCGATTCTGTACCTGCCGCGGCGGATGCCGGACCCGCGATCGCCGCAATTCGGCACGGCCGCCGCGCGGGAAGTGATCGAGATCCTGAAGCGAACCCGCGGCCGCGCGTTCGTGCTCTTCACCAGCTACGCAAACCTGCGGTACGTGCACCAGATGGCCGCGTCAGCGCTCGAGTACCCGATCCTGGTACAGGGCACCGCCCCCCGGTCCGCGCTGCTGCGCGAGTTCAAGGCGACGCCGCACGCGGTCCTCCTGGCCACATCCAGTTTCTGGCAAGGCGTCGACGTCGTCGGCGAGGCGCTGAGCTGCGTGATCATCGACAAGCTGCCGTTCGCGTCGCCGGGAGACCCGATCACCGCGGCGCGCATCGAGGCGCTGAACGCGCGCGGTGGCTCCGCGTTCGCCGAATATCAGATCCCGCTCGCGATCCTCGCGCTCCAGCAGGGGCTCGGCCGGCTGATTCGTCACCGCCAGGATCGCGGGGTGCTGGCGATTCTCGATCCGCGGCTGCGCTCGATGGGGTACGGGCGGCGGTTCCTGGCATCGCTTCCTGCCGCGCCCGTGACGCACGACCTGAACGCGATCGATCGCTTCTTCGCTTTTTGATCGTGCTATCATCCGCCTACCGGTATGCACACGACGCTTCATTCACCGGCTGTGGACGCCCGGCCCAAACCGCTCCTGAAATGGGCTGGCGGGAAGAGGCAGTTACTCCCTCAGATCAGACGGTTTTATCCAGCTCATTTCGGCAGCTACTTCGAGCCGTTTGCCGGGAGTGCCGCGGTTTTCTTCGACCTCGTGAACGGTGGCGGTCTTCACGGCCGAACGGCCACACTCATCGATACGAATCAGGACCTGATCGGCTGCTATCAGATGGTCCGCGATCGAACGGAAGAAGTGATCTGCGCGCTCGGCGAGCTCGAGGCCGAGTATCGACGCCGCCGCGAGGACCACTTCTACCGAATTCGCGACGGTGAATTCAATCCCGTCCGCAATCGCTCCAGCGATGCCGGCGCGCCATTGTCGACGATCTATACGCCTCGACTGGCGGCGATGCTCATTTACTTGAACCGCACCGGCTTCAACGGGCTTTTTCGATTGAACTCCAAGGGCTTGTTCAACGTTCCGCATGGACGTTACGCGAACCCCCTGATCTGTGATGAGCGCAACCTGCGCGCCGTCGCAACGGCGCTCAACGGTCCGAATGTAAGAGTGGTGAACGGTTCGTTCGACGCCGTGCCCTTGAAGGCCGTCTCAGGCGATTTCATTTACTTCGATCCTCCATACGCGCCGGTGAGCGCGACGTCCGTTTTTACGTCCTATACCGCGGAAGGATTCGGCCCCGACGATCAGCGCCGCTTGCGAGATGTGGTGGTCGATCTCGTATCGAATGGATGTCACGTTCTCCTGAGCAACTCGACCGCCCCCGAGATCGCCAGGCTGTACGACATTCCTGCGATGCGCAGGCTCGGGATCACGGCCCACAAGGTTGCCGCGAAGCGAGCGATCAACTCTGACCCGCGTGCGCGCGGGAACGTCTACGAATATCTGATCACGAACATTCGACCCCATAACTGATGCCGGGCGGGGCTGCCGCGGTTCGTAATGGCCACGATCTCCGAGAGGCGGTCGTGACGATCGGTCAGGGCCTCGGGTTGCAGGCGCGCACCGAGGTTCGCGTCGGTCGGCGCTTGTGGGGGGCACAGCGCTGCATTGATGTCGTGCTGACGCAGGGTGACACCGGGCGCGCTCTCGGCATCGAGTGCAAGTTTCAGGGCGTGACGGGGACGGCGGAAGAGAAGTTGCCGGCAACAGTGCAGGACATTGCGGCGTGGCCCATCGCAGGGCTGGTTGTGTTCGCCGGCGAGGGATTCTCCGGTAACATGCGCTCGTTCCTGTACTCGACCGGCAAGGCCGTGGACCTCGATGATCTCGAGGGCTGGCTACGGCTGTTCTTCGGCATCGCGGACTCTGACGTGTCGCGGTCGTTGTAAACTACGCGCGGGCACTACTTATGGGAAATGGAGGAGTTATGACGGGCGCCACCATCCGCCGCACGCTCGGCATCTGCATGCTGGCCGCCGGCCTCATGTGCATTGCGCTGCCGGCGTCGGCTCAGAGCGGACAGGTCAAGGGGAAGGTCGTCGACGCGAAGGGCCAGCCCGTCGAGGGGGCCGTGATCACGATCGCGAACACCGAAATGAGCGGTCGGAAGCTCACGACCAAGACCAACAAGAAGGGCGAGTACATCCAGATCGGCCTGCAGCCGGGCAAGTACGTCATCACGGCCGAAAAGGATTCCCTCAAGGACGAGAAGACGATCGATATCCATCTGGATATGGCCGAGCTGAACTTCACGCTCGCGCCGGGGCAGACGGGCGGCGGCGGCGCGCCGATGTCCAAGGAGGAAGCGGCCAAGCAGCAGGAAAAGGTCGCGGCCATCCGCAAGGCGTTCGACGATGCGGTCGCGCTCAGCAATGAGGGCAAGAACGAAGAAGCAATCGCGAAGTTCAATGAAGTTGCCACGAGCGTCCCGAAATGCGCGGAGTGCTACGCCAACATCGGCACGACCTACGCGCGCATGAAGCAATGGGACAAGGCGGAGGCGGCGTTCCGCCAGGCGATTGAGGCAAAGCCGGACTGGGGCGAAGCGTACAGCGGTCTCGCCAACGTCCTGAACGCGGAGAAGAAGTTCGACGAGGCGTCGCAGGCGAGCGCCCAGGCCGCAAAGCTGATGGGCAGCGCAGGGGCGGCGGGCGGAGGCGGCGGCAGCGCATCGGCCGTGTTCAACCAGGGTGTCATCCTGTGGAACGCCGGCAAGATTCCCGAGGCCAAGACGCAGTTCGAGCAGGCGGTCAAGATTGATCCCAACCTCGCTGACGCGCACTACTGGCTCGGCATGGCCTACGTCAACGAAGGCAAGCTTCCCGACGCGGCGCCGCACTTCGAGGAGTACCTGAAGCTGGCGCCCACGGGACAGTACGCGGAACAGGCCAAGGGGATCCTGTCGCAGATCAAGAAGTAGTTCTGTCCGAGCACGCCAGCATTGCGGAGAACCTCGCGCGGGTGCGCGAGCGGATCGCGGCAGCTGCGGAGGCGGCGGGCCGGAGGACAGAGGACGTCAGGCTTCTGGCGGTCTCGAAAACCTTTGGCGCCGGCCACGTCCGCGCGGCGTATGCCGCCGGGCAGCGGGAGTTCGGCGAGAACAAGGTCCAGGAAGCGCTGCAGAAGATCGCGGATACGGCCGATATCCCGATCGGGTGGCATCTCATCGGCCACCTGCAGTCGAACAAGGCGCGGAGGGCGGCCGTGGCGTTCGCGGCGATTCAGTCGATCGATTCGATCGAGCTGCTGCGGCGCGTCGATGCCGCCGCAGCGGAAGCGGGCGCAACGCCGCGGGTCCTCATCCAGGTGGATCTCGCCGGGGAGGCGACGAAGTTCGGAGCGCCCGAAGCAGAAGTCCCCGCGATCGTCGACGCCGCCGTGCAGTGCCGGGCGGCGCGGCTCGCGGGACTGATGCTGCTCCCGCCATGGTTCGACGATCCCGAGCAGGGGCGCCCGTACTTCCAGCGCCTGCGCGCGCTGCGTGATCGCCTCGTCGCCGGGGGGATCGATCCGACGCTCCTCGGGGAGCTGTCGATGGGCATGAGCCACGATTTCGAGGTGGCGATCCAGGAAGGGGCGACGCTCGTCCGGATCGGCACCGCAATCTTCGGCACACGAACAGTGAGGACCTGATGTTCGATCGGACCGCCCAGAACCGCCCTGCTACCGACGATCCCGTTGCGCCGCAGCCGCCCGAGCGCGTGATGCGCATCAGCCCGCTGGACATGCGCCAGCAGCGTTTTCGTACCGCGCTGCGCGGGTACGACCGGACCGAGGTCGTCGCGTTCCTGACCGAGGCGGCCGACGACTACGAGCACGCCCTCAGGGAGATCGATCGCATGCGCAGCGATCTCGCCCGCATGGAAGCGCTGCTGGGCGAGCACCGCGAGCGGGAAGCGAACCTGCGCAACACGATGCTCACGGCACAGCGCCTCGCCGATGAAATCAAGGAAGCGGCGCAGAACGAAGGCAAGCTGATCGTCCGCGAGGCGCAGGGGCGCGCGGACCTCCTGATCCAGAAGGCGCAGGTGCGCCTCGACGAAATCGATCACGACATCAACGAGCTGAGGCTCCGGCGGCGCGACGTCGAGGGATCGCTCGAGGCGTCCATCCAGTCGCTCTACCGCGCGCTCGAGTTCATCCGCGATCAGGATCACAACCGTCCCGAGGAGAAGGTGCTGCTGCACCGGCCGCGCGTCTCTGAGGCGCCTGCACCGCGCGCCGCCGACGCCATCGCAGATGAACGCAAAGCGGGCAGCTGACCCGCTGCCGCTTTCGATTGACGCGCGCGAGGGCCTGTCCATCCTCGTGCGCGTCATTCCTCGCGCTCCGCGCACGGAACTCTCCGGTATCCGCAACGGCGCTCTCCTCGTCCGGCTCGCCGCTCCTCCCGTTGACAATGCCGCAAACGAGGCGCTGCTCGATTTTTTCGCACGCATCCTGAAGTGTCCGCGCCGTGCCGTGGAGCTCGCTGCCGGCGCTCGGTCGCGCGACAAGCGTGTCCGCGTCACGGGCATGAGGCTGGCGGACGTCGAATCGGCGATACGGCGTGTGCTGTAGGGCGGACCTCTTAGGTCCGCCTGTGGGGCGGGCGTTTCAGGTCCGCCTGTGGGGCGGGCGTTTCAGGTCCGCCTGTAGGGCGGGCCTTTCAGGCCCGCCACGAC
>JAICSD010000477.1 GCA_025937075.1 Vicinamibacteria bacterium
TACGGCTGCGAGATCGTCTGAGCGTAGCCGATGGGAACGGGGTGATCTTTGTAGGCGTCCTCGCGATGCTCGGGCGGAACGAACAGATGGCGTGGGACCCGCTCGATGGCGGCAAGGACGCGCTCGTCGGCAATGCCGCGCGCCCGCATCTGCTCGGCGACCATGACGCTCCGCGCCTGCGCCGCGGCCTCATCGGTCACACATTCATTATGCGACCGAACACCGCACCCAAAAGCTCAGCGGACGATGTGGAGATTGGTCGGCGCGCGCGGCGGTGTCCCCTGCCATGCGAGCTGAATGACATCGAAGTCGTCCGCCGTCAGGCTGTGGAACGCGGGATTCAGCACGTCGTTGTCCCAGCGGCTGTCCATCGTGCCCGAGACATACATGTCGGACCCGTTGTCCGCCACGATCAGGCCGTAGCGCTGCATCGCGCGGAAGATGCGCTGGATCTCGGGCCCGTACGCCGACAGATCCCTCGATGTCTTCAACCGCAGGCGTGCGCCCATCGGCAACGCACCCGCCGTCGAACCCGCCTGATGCGATGCGGGCCATACGTAGCCGTTCGTCCTGCTGACCGTCACGCGGAACGCGTGCGTGATCTCGCCCGCGCCGAACGCTTCGTCGTAACGTACGAGGCCCGGAAAGATCGCAAGGCCTGCGGCATCCGCGGACGTCCATCCGTCGGGACGGCGATCGCTTCGATTCAGATCGAACACCGCACCGCAGTTGGCTTCCCATCGGTTGAGCGCCGCATTCCAGTACGTCGCGCCGGTCTCGTACAACAGCCAGTTGTCCTGGTCGACAATCAACAGATGCCGATCGCCATCGAGGCCGCCGCCAGGCACGGCGCCTTCGATGTAGCCGGCCTGCGTCATGGCTTCCACCGGGATCGGATATCCGGGCGGACGTCCGGGTGCACCCGCATCGCTCTCGTCGCCGTATGCCGTCCACACGGGCGCGACGAGCGGCTGATCACCGGCAATGACGACGTACGGGAAGCCGTACGGAGATGGCCCGAAATCAGGATGCACCTGACGCCGCGCCGTCGGATTGCTGCTCGTGCGTCCGCTGACGAAGTTGATGAACGCGGCGGAGTTCGGATCGACTGGCGCGCTGCTGATGTCGGTGTTCCACCAGTTCGACGCAGGGAACACCTGACGCCCGACGAGGGGACCCTCGAGTACGGGCGGCACGGCCGCAAACAGCGCGGCCGAGAGGATCGGGATGAGCGCGATAACGAATCTGGCGCGCACTGGCACGGGCTGAAAGGGTTCAGGTTCCGTGCCAGTAGCAGGGGCAACGCCCAATCTCCAACTCCCAACTCCCAAAATGAAACGGCTTGGACAAATTTGGGCGTTGGGCGTTGGGCGTTATTTCTTTTTGACGCCAAGCTCCTGGAGCTTCGCCGCCATGTCTTCGCCGGCGGTTCCGGGCTTCACCTGGCGATCGATGCCCAGGATCTTCCCGTCAGGGCCGATGTAGAACGTCCAGCGGGACGCAAGCTGGTGCTCGGGCGTGACGACGCCGTAGGCCGTTGCGACGGATTTGTCGGGGTCGCTCAGAAGGATGAAATCGGCTTCGGTGGCTTCCGCGAACTTCTTGTTGGTATCCGGATCGTCGACGCTGGCCATGAAGTAGACGACGTCGTACGACTTGAGGCTGGGGCCGCTCGCACGGAGCGACTTGCATTCGGCCGTTCACCCACCGGTGAACGCTTTGGGGAACCACGCGAGCACGACGGTCTTGCCGCGGTATTCGGAGAGCGAGTGCGTCTTGCCGTCGGATCCCGAAAGCGAGAACGGCGGTGCCGGATCGCCGATCTTCAATTCGTCGGGCGCGACAGACGAGGGCCGCATACCAGCGGCCATCGCCAGACCAGCCGCGCACAACAGTGCCAGCTTCAACATCGATGAAACTCCTTGAAACCGCGGACACGCGCTCCGGACGCCGAGGCTGCCGCGGACAGTACTGAAGAGTATAGGTCCCGAGGACAACTCCCCTATTGATGGACGCCATTATGGCCGAAAAATTACATGATTATTGATGAGTCCGCCGGCGTTCCGGTATCAGCTCCTCTCGATCGGCGTCAACCGCGAAGCCAACGGCGCAACGATTCGTGCTGCCGAGCGCGACGCGTTCGGCATCTCGTGGACGTTCGCCCAGCTCGGCTACTGGCGCGCGGATCGCAACCGCTGCCTGACCGGCGCGCAGGCGACGCCCGCGGCCGTCGAGGCGCACCTCTCGCGCACCGCCGAACTGGCGGATCTCGATCTGCTGTTCATCTACTGGAGCGGTCATCTCTTCTCGATGGATCCCATGATCGATGCGGTCACGCGTCGAACGGACGCTCGGCTGCGCGTGCTGATCGTGGACACGTGCGATGCGGACGATCGCGTGCGCCGCCTCGACGCGCTGCTGCAGGCGCTGCCCGACGGCCAGCGGCCGGTCGTGCTCGCCTCCTGCGCGCCCGACGGACGCGCGCGCGAGAACAGCCTGCACGGCTTCTTCACCAGCGCGCTCCTCAAGCAGCTTCGCCGCCCTCGTCGTCCGGGCACACGGTCGTTGAACCTGCTCGATGCGTTCAATCGCGCGGCGGATGAAGCGGTGCCGCGCGTCGGTGCGCCGCTCTTCACGACGAACGGAGCGGGACGGTTGCGGATTCCGATCCTTTCGCAAGGGGCGCTGCCGTTTGAATCCCTAATCCCTAATCGCTAATCCCTGATCCCGAATCCCCCATCGCTAATCCCGAATCCCTGATCCCGAATCCTCGGGCGACCGTTGATCTTGTAATCCGCAACCACGTCCGCGACGGCCTGATCAAACGTCAATCGAATCGTGAGAGGCGAGACGGGCACGCCCTTCGCGATTTCGCCCTCGCGCAGCTTCAGCAGATTGAGCGCGCGCCCCTTCTCCTTTTTCTTGAACTTGGTCGCCTCCTGCAGCGGCGCGGTAGGTGCGTTGAAAGGCTTGTCCCATTTTCGTCCTCATGCTTCCGTCTGCTGAATGTCTGAGATGAAAACCGTTCCATCGACTCTATGGATGCCATATTGGTAATCACTGCTCACGCTCGACAATCGAGCGAACACGCGCATTGCATTACGAATTAATTTCAGGTTGGCCCGCAGCGATCGGTCGCTGTATGGGTCATCGCTGCATTGGAGCGAATTGTTAAGCCGGTCGTTCCATTCGTTCGCGATGTCCACGGCCCCGTCCTCGTCCGCTACCA
>JAICSD010000002.1 GCA_025937075.1 Vicinamibacteria bacterium
ACGAGCCGCTGGCGGCCGTCGATGTCGCGCTGCGCCGTCGCATTCTTCCCTACCTGGAGCGCATCCGCGACGAGATGCACGTCCCCATCGTCTACGTGTCGCACGATCGCGATGAGGTGCGGCGGCTCGCGGATCACGTGCTGCTCATCGCACACGGGCGGGTTGTCGCGGAAGGGGAGCCGTCAGTGGTCCTGCAGGCGGCGGTCGATGAATAAGCACGCGTACTGCGCCTTCGCGGCCTGAACGCGTCGCGCTACGAGGGCTGAGGTAGAGCGGTCCTTCAGGGCCGCCTCAGCTCTTCTTCCATCGCGCAAGGGCGGCGGCGCGGGCGATCTCGCGGCGACGCCGGGCCGTGAGGGCCGCGGCACGGGCCGGTCCTCCCTTGAGGCCGCCGAGACGTCCGAGCGCGGCCGCATGCGGGTTCGGCGCCGTGTTCATCTCCCGGAGAACAGCCAGACGCTCGGTCGGCGCGTGACAGACGTCGCAGAGCGGGCCGATCTCATCGGTATCGACCGGCTCGATGACCTCTGTTTCGGCGTCGCAGACGAGGCAGCGCCGGCGCACACGCCACGATCGCTCGGTCATGCTTGACCGCTTATGAAACCCGCGTGCCACACCCGTGGGCAACCGGATGGCCACCCTGACGCGGGTGACAGCGGTGGGCCCACGACGCCGTCGCAGAATCGTCGAACGCGCACGGGAATGCTTGACCGCTCATATACCATGCTTGACCGCTTATGTATGCGGCACGGAGGTTGAAGTCATCCCTTCCATGGATCGCCGGGTGCGCGTCACAATCGAGACCATGGAGCAGCGGCTGCGGGATCCGCTCGCGATCCGCGAGCTGGCGGCGGCCGTCGACGTTTCCCCCTCGCGGCTGGCTCATCTCTTCGTCCACGAAACAGGGACGTCGCCGACGCGTTTCCTGCGGGCGCTGCGCATGCGGCGCGCGGCGTCGCTCCTCGAGCGGACGAGCCTCGCGGTCAAGGACGTGATGCAGGAAGTCGGATGCGCCGACCCGTCCCACTTCTCCCGCGATTTCCGCTCCCATCACGGCGTCCCGCCGACCGAGTACCGGCATCGCAATTCGCCGATGGGACCCCACTACTCCAGCGAAAGCGGCTGAAGGGATTGGGATCCGTGCTCGGTGCTACCGCCGCACCCGCAGCTCGGCAACGCTCCAGTCGTGCGTCCCGAACCCCGTTTGCCGCAGCCGGATGTAGCGCACGCCGTCTCGATCGATCTGGAACACGAGCGGCACTTCTTTGGGATGCCGGACCGCTCCGTAATAGGCGTGCAGCGCGGTTTCTCCAACCCACGCGGTCGTCCATTCATCGCGCTCGCCCGCGACATCGATCTGCAGGCGGGCAGGGAAGTCTGTGATGTAGGGACCGAGCATGAGGACGACTTGATGGACGCGACCGGGCGCGGCCAGCTCGATCGTCAGCTCCGATGATTGCTGCTGCGGACCGCCGCTCCATCGCGTCCACAGGTCGCCGTCCGTCGTGCGCGGTGCATGCGGTGCGCTCGGGTACGCGTCGAGTCCCTTGATCTCCAGCAGCGTCCCTTCTTCGTCAGGCAGCGGTTGCGCCGCGCTCTGCGGAATGCGGTAGCTGTTCCAGTCGTGCTCGGCATGAACGAGGGCGGCGCCAGGCGTGCTCATGACGTACGCCTTGATCGCGCCGTCGAGATCGCTGCTGTTGTCGAGGACGACCCCGAGTGAACCGCGAGAGGCCAATGCCTGCAGGATGTCCGGATCGCGGCGCGCGAGCAGCTCGCGCATGGCGTAGTAATGCGGCGCGAAGTAGCCGCTGTAGCCGTTGTACAGGGGGACCGGCGCACGCATCTGCCGGTACATCGCGAGCGTGTCACCGTCGCCGACCGGAAGATCGAGCCGGGCCGAGACGCCGGCAGGGATCGGCCGGGATTCGGGCGCCTGCACGACATTGAAGACGCGCGGCCACCCGTCGAGAAGCATGCCGGCGGCGATCACCGCAAGGCCTAGTTTTCGCCGCCGCGCCCCGATGTGGTTGAACGCGATCGATGCGGCTGCGCTCAGGCACACGAGCGCCATCATCCAGAAGCGCGCCGGCACGCGCAGTCCATCGAAGCCAGGCAACCTCGTCAGCCATCGATACGGCGCCTCGTAGAGGACCCGCGTCTCCTGCAGCGCGGGGACAGGGCCCAGCGCGCAGATCCACATGAGAAAAGCCGCAGCGACGTAGAAGACGAACGGTGATCGACGGCGAATCGCGGCACGCGCGCGAGGCAGCGTCGCGAGCCACCCGAGACCGAACACCAGCGCGAGGCTCAGCGGCTTGTCCGCGCGCCGGATCGAGATGAGCCGCACGCCCGCGATCGTCACGCGCCACGCGCCCCCGCTCAGGAGCGGTAGCAGGGTGCAGGCGAGCGACGTGAGGACCAGCGCAAGCAGGACTGGCTGCGCCCGCGTGCGGGACGACACGCGCTCGGCGCCGCGTCTCGCCGCGAGGAAGACCGCGGTCCCGAGCAAGAGGACTATCGTGAGACCCGGAAACAGCGTCGACTCCGGCTTCGTGGTCACGTGCAGCCATCCCCAGACGAGCAGCTCGTCGTGCGCGAACAAAAGGCCAGCGATGTCCGCGCTGAACGCCTCGATTTCATTCGGCAGGCGTTGGAACCCGTACGTGTCGCGAAGAATGTGCTGGTACCCCGCAAGGACCGGGACGAGCAGCAGGACCGGGACCGTCCAGATCGCGACCAGCTCGATCGTGCGCCGGACCGGCAGGCGTCCGGCAGTGAACCACGAGAACCACAGCAACAGGAGCACTGACAGGAAGAAGAGGTAATAGCCGCACGCCAGCGCCTGCATCAGCCAGGCGAACGCGGCGAAAATGGCCCATCTGGTTCTCTGCTCGCGCACGTACATGTGCAGCGCCGCGAGACAGGCAGGTGCCCAATAGGACGACAGCACCTGGATGTGCGGCACCTGAGCGAGGCGGTACGGCGCGAACGCGTAGGCGATCCCGGCGATGAACGCCGCGTCGTGACGCCGGGTCAGCGTGTACCCGAGTGCGTATGCGGCAAGCGCGCTCAGGACGAAGCTCGCGAGCAGCGCGACGTTGTACCCGACGAGCGGCTGGCGCGTCAGTACGATCAGCGGCGCCGAGATCGGCGCGAGCCCCAGCAGGTGTTCGGAAAACGCGAGCACGCCTGGGGCGGGAAAGAAGATGGGGGCGTTCCACCAGGCGCTCGTCAGGGGCACGGCGCGGGTGGACCACCAGAGGATCCACGTATTGAGCAGCGGGTCGCCGACATCGTGGGGGATGCCGTCCGGGAGATGCGCCGCAAGCGGCCAGGTATACGCCACCGTCAGCACGATGTACGTGACGGCGGCTGCGACGATCGGCCGATCGAGCGCAGCGCGCGCGGCTCGGGAAACGGTCATCCGATCACGCAGCCCGACAATCGATGGATGCTGAGGGCCTCGCCTCAAGTCGTCAGGACGACCTTGCCGATGTTCGACCGGCTCTGGATGAAGCGGTGCGCCTCCGACGCTTTCTCGAGTGGAAACGTTCGCGCGACGATCGGCTGCAGCCGGCCTGCGCGGAGCTCGGTCATCAGGAAGTCCATCAACGGGAGGAGCTGCGGCCGCTCGTCCCACAGATGCCCGACGTTGAGTCCGAACACGCCGCGGTTCCTGTTGATGAGAGACAGCGGGTTGAACGAAGGCATGCTCCACCAGGACCGCAGCACGCGCCAGGCGCTCCGGCGCTCGCTCGCCATCGACGAAATGCCGACCATGATGAGGCGGCCGAGCGGTGCGAGCATCCGGTAACTGTCCCCGAAGCTCCGGCCGCCGATCGGATCCAGGATCACATCCACGCCGCGCCCTCGCGAGAGCCGATGCACTTCCTGTGCGACGTTCACATGGCGGTAGTCGATCGTGTGTTCGACGCCGAAGCTGCGCAGCGCGTCGTGCTTGCCCGCCGACGCCGTTCCAATCACGGTCGCACGCCGCAGACGCGCGAGCTGCGTCGCCGAGATACCGAGACCGCCGCCCGCGTTGTGCACGAGGACGGTCTCGCCGGCGCGCAAGGCTGCCATGCGATACAACGCGATCGCGCCCGTCAGGTACGTCACGGGCACGGCCGCCGCTTCCGCGTCGCTCAGCTCTTCGGGAATCCGGAACGCGAGAGGCGCCGGGACAACGACGCGATCGGAATAGCCGCCAAACCTGGTCAGCGCGACGACCCGGTCGCCCTCGTGCGCAGAGGTGACGCCCTTGCCGACGGCGTCGACGACCCCGGCGACCTCGTAACCGACGACGATCGGCGGCTTCGGCGCGTCGGGGTACAGGCCTATGCGCGCGAGGATGTCGGCGAAGTTCACGCCGGCGGCGCGCACGCGGATCCGCAGCTCTCCCTCCGCCGGGACCGGATCAGGTGCTTCGCGCACCTCGAACACCTCCGGCGGCCCGTGCCGCGGGATCACGACCTGCCGCATGCTCCCGCGGAGCCTACTGCAAAACTCTTCAGGACGCGAGGAGCGCGAGCAGCGCTTTCTGCACGTGCAGGCGATTCTCGGCCTGGTCGAACACGACCGAGTTGGGCGATTCGATCACCTCGTCGCTGACCTCCTCGCCCCGATGCGCCGGCAGGCAATGCATGAAGAGCGCGTGCTGCGGTGCGCGCGCCATCAGGGCCCCGTTCACCTGGAACGGCGTGAACAGCTCGCGCCGGACGTCCGCGGTGTGCTCCTGTCCCATGGACGTCCACGTGTCCGTGTAGACGGCATCGGCGCCCGCGACCGCTTCGGCAGGATCGTTGGTGATTGTCAGGGTCCCGCCGAGACCCGCGCCGCGCACCGCGGATTCGGAGATGTCGGCCGGCAGCTCGTAACCGCGCGGCGACGCGAGCGCGAAGCTGCCGCCGAGCATCAGCACGGCCTGCGCGAGCGACGCCGCCACGTTGTTGCCATCGCCGACGAACGCCACGCGCCGTCCGCGCAGCGAGCCCCACCGCTCCAGGAGCGTCATGACATCCGCGAGCGCCTGACAGGGGTGTTCCTGATCCGTCAGGGCGTTGACGACGCGCATCTTCGGCGCCGCAGCGGCCAGCCGCTCGATGCGGTTCTGCTCGAACGTGCGCATCACCACGCCGAACACCCAGCGTTCGAAGTTCCGTGCGACGTCTTCGATCGTCTCGCGTGCGCCGAGCACCGTGTCGGCAGGCGGTTCGACGATGTCGCCGCCCAGCTCGCGGATTGCAATCGTGAAGGTGCAGCGCGTCCGCAGCGACGGCTTCTCGAAGAGCAGCGCGATGTGGCGGCCTGCCAGCGGTGTCGTGTGCGGCCGTCCCGCGTGCCGCGCCGCCTTCAGCGAAGCCGCCAGCTCGAGGCACAACTCGACCTCGCTCAGCGTGAGGTCCGGTACCGAAAGGAACTGCGTGGTGCGCCAGGCTGAAACCGCCCGCGCGGTGGCATGTGCCGTCATGTCCTGTACTCCGCGTTGATCCGCACGTACTCTGCGCTCAAATCGCACGTCCACATGCGCGCACGGCCGGCGCCGCCCGTTCCGAGATCGACGCGGACGAGCACGTCGCGCCCCTGCAGGTGCTCGGATGCCTCCGGTGCGCGTTCGTCGAACGGCCGCCCCTGCGCGAACAGCTCCACATCGCCAATCTGCACGCGCGCCGCGTCGAGCACGAAGTCGACCCCCGCGCGGCCGGCGACGGCGACCAGCCGTCCCCAATTCGGGTCGGCGCCGTGGATCGCCGTCTTCACGAGCGGCGAGTTCGCCATGGCGCGCGCGGCTTTCTTCGCCTCCTCGTGCGTGCGCCCACCGCTGATCTCGATCGTGATCAGCTTCGTCGCGCCCTCACCGCCGCGCACGATGCCCACCGCAAGGGGTTCGCACACCTGGCGCAGCGCTTCCTTCAGGATCCCGACGTCGGACTCGCGGATCGCGACGCCGCTCGCTCCCGAGGCGAGCGCGAACACGCAGTCGTTCGTCGAGCATTCGCCGTCCACGCTGATCGAGTTGAACGTCGTCTCGACGGCGTCTGCGAGCGCACGCTGCAGAAGCGCCGGCGGTACTTCCGCATCCGTCGTCACCACGGCGAGCATGGTGGCCATCATGGGCTCGATCATCCCGGAGCCCTTCGCCATGCCGCCGACGCGGAACGTCCCGGCGGGCGTTGCCACTTCGACGGCTGCCTCCTTCGGAAACGGATCCGTTGTCATGATCGCGCGCGCCGCCGCAGTGCCGCCGTCGCTCGCAAGCACGCGCGCAGCATCGGCAATCCCCCTCGTCACGCGATCGCGATCGAGCGCGACGCCAATCACGCCGGTGGACGCGACGAGCACGTCGGTCGCGTCGCAGCGCAGGGCGGTGGAGACGGCGTCTGCCATTGCCCGTGCGGTCCCGATCCCTTCGTCGCCTGTGCATGCGTTCGCGCAGCCGCTGTTGATGACGACGGCCCGTGCGTGCCCGCCCGAGGCCGCGAGGTATTCCCGCGCGATGAGCACAGGTGCGGCCTGGGCCTTGTTCGTCGTGAACACCGCCGCGGCCGACGCACGCACGTCAGCGGCGACCAGCGACAGGTCGAGGCCGGACTTCTTGATGCCGCAGGCCACGCCGGCCGCGCGAAACCCGGACGGCGCGGCCACGCCGCCGGCGACGGGCGTGACACGCAGGTCGGCGACCGTCACGCTGGTACTTTCTCCGCGATGGCATCACCCAGGTCCGCAGGGACAGGGGTCAGCGTCAGCCTGAGGCGCTCGACGCTCGCGCGCGGCTGCGCGACACCGCGCACCGGCATCGATCGGTTGGCGCCGCGGGGCGCCGCACCAGGGCGCAGTGCCAGCGCGACGGCGTACTGGCCGCAGCGGCGGAACTGGCTGCACGTCACGCAATCGTGCGCGATCTTCTCCGGCATCCAGACGTGCGGTACGAGCGAGAACCCCATACGGACGAAATGCGACGGCTGGTGCGTGAACGCGCAGAGCGTCGCAAACCCGAGATCGCGCGCGCGATCGGCAAGCGCGCTGACGATCGACGTCCCGGTACGCCGTCCGCGGTGCGCTCCGCTGACGACGAGTGAGCGCACCTCGGCGACCGCATCGCTCAGCGGCGCCAGCTCGGCGCACCCGATGACCTCGTCGTCCAGATCTGCGACGAGGAAGCGATCGGCATGGCCGGCGACCTCTTCGAGCGATCGCGGCAGAAGATGGCCCGCGGCCAGATTCGCCGAAATGAGCTGGTGAATCGCGGCCGCGTCGCCCGGCGTTCCCGTGCGAAGCGTCATCGTCATGCGTGTGATCCTTCCGTTCCGGCAGCGAGTGCGGCTTCGAGAAGGGGCAGGGCCTCGTCGACAGTCGCGCGCTCGATGATGTATGGCGGCAGCAGCCGGATCACCGTATCGGACGTGCGGTTGATCAGCAGCTTGCGCTCGAGCGCGGCCTGCACGGCGGGCGCGGCCGGACGATCCAGCTCGAGCCCCCACATCAGTCCCGCGCCTCGCACTTCGCGTACGGCACGTTGACGGCCTGCGATCGCACGCAGGCCCGCTTCCAGGTACGCGCCCGTTCGGATGATGTTGTCCAGCAGGCTGCTTTCGAGCTCGTCGAGGAACACGAGCGCAGCGCGGCAGGCGAGAAGATTTCCCCCATACGTGCTGCCGTGATCGCCGGGTTGCACGCTTGCTGCCACACGTTCGCTGAACAGCGCCGCGCCGATCGGTACCCCGGCTCCGAGGGCCTTTCCGAGCGCCATGAGATCCGGCTGGAGACCGAGAACGGATGCGTAGAACGGCTTGCCCGTCCTCCCGAGGCCGCACTGCACCTCGTCGGCAATCAGCAGGGCGCCGGTCGCGAGGCACGCTGATGAGATCGCGTCCGCGGTTGCACGCGGGATCGGCCGGACGCCGCCTTCACCCTGCAGTGGTTCCAGGATTACGGCGGCGGTCTCGTTCGTGATCGCCGCGGTCACCGCCCGCGAATCGGACGCGGAGACGAACGTCACGTCCGGCACGAGCGGCGCGAACGGCGCGCGGTAGTGGTCGTCCCACGTGACGGACAACGCACCCATCGTGCGGCCGTGAAACGAGTGCTCCAGCGCGACGAAGCGCGTGCGCGGTTGACGTCCTTCCGCACGCCAGTACCGCCGCGCGAACTTCAGGCAGGCCTCCACGGCTTCCGCGCCGCTGTTGCAGAAAAATGCCCTCGGCAGGCCCGACAAAGCGGCCAGCCGGGACGCCAGCTCCGACTGCAACGGATGGTGAAAAAGATTGGACGTGTGAATCAGCGTTGACGCCTGATCGCCAATCGCCCGCGCGAGGGCCGGGTGTCCGTGGCCGAGCGACGCGACGCCAATACCAGAGATCAAATCGAGATAGCGCTCGCCGTCGCGCGTGAACAGCTCGCAGCCGCGCCCGGACGCGAACACGACGGCCGCGCGCCGGTACACCTGGAGCACATGCTGGGCATCCAGCGCGATGGGATCGATGGCGCTACCAATCATTGCTGTCATCTCACACTCCGCACACGCTCACCCGCACCCGCACGCGCCAGCGTGGTCCCCGGCGCGTTCGCGTAATTGCCACCCCGTCCGTCGACGATGCGGACATCGCCGACGCCCGCCTGGAACGCATCCAGCACGGCCGCGAGCTTCGTGACCATGCCGTCGCGCGCGGTGCCCGCGCTGACCATCGCGCGCGCCTGCCGCTCGTCCAGCGACGCACACGGCAATCCAGCAGCGTCGAACACCCCGGGTGTCGACCCGGCCACCAGCAGGCGATCCGCTCGAATCGTTCTCGCGAGATGCGAGGCGAGAACGTCCGCATTCACGTTGAGCAGCTCGCCCTCCGGTGTCACGCCGATGCTCGCGACGACCGGCACATACCCGAGCGTCAGGAGATCGGAGACGAGCTGTGCGGATGCGTGAGCAGACGGCACGCCAACGAACCCCAGGTCGATCGACTCGCCGCGCGTCGACTGAAGCGCGGGCGCGCGATCCGCGAGGCCGATCGCTGCGTCGGCGCCGGTCAAACCGACCGCTCGAACACCGGCTGCGCCGAGAGCCGCAACGAATGCCGTGTTGACGCGCCCCGCGAGGACACCGACCACGGTGCTGAGCGTTTCGCGATCGGTCACACGCAGGCCATCGACCATCCGTGGCGCCGCGCCGCGCGCGCGCAGGTCCGCATCGATGGCGCGTCCGCCGCCGTGCACGACGACGAGCGGGCCCGCCGTGCGAAGCGCTTCGACGCCGGCCGCTGCGGTTCGAAGCGCCGCGGCGTCCTCCAGCAGTTCGCCGCCAAGCTTGAGGACCGTCGTCAATTCAAGCCCAGCCTCTCGTCGAACCCGAACGCCACGTTGAAGTTCTGCACCGCCTGTCCCGCGGCGCCCTTCACGAGGTTGTCCAGGCAGACGACCATCACGAGCTGGCGCGACGAGCGGTCCACGCGCCAGCCGATGTCGCAGAAGTTCGTGTGCGCGACGTGCTTCACCTCGGGAAGATCCGCGCCCGTCACGCGCACGAACGGCGAGCAGCGATAGGCGCTCTGCAGCACGCCGGCGACGTCTGCGTCCTCGCGGTCCTGACGCAGCCGCGCGTAGATCGTCTCGAGGATGCCGCGATCGAGCGGCACGAGGTGCGGGACGAACGTCACGGGCATCCCGAGCTCTTGTTCGATTTCGGCCGCATGGCGGTGCGAGAACACCCCGTAGGCGGAGACGCTGTCGTGGCATTCGCTGAAATGCGTGCGCTCCGTCGGCTTCTTTCCGGCGCCGGAGACGCCCGATTTCGCGTCGATGATGATCGGTCCCTCGATCACGTCCGCCTGCACGAGCGGCTGCAGCGCGAGGATCGCCGCCGTTGGGTAGCAGCCGGCGCACGCGACGAGCTGGGCATCCGCAATTTCGTGGCGACGCCGCTCGGTCAATCCATACGCGATCGCCGCGGGCGGTTCCGGCGTGTGCGGATACCACCGGCGGCGCTGCGCTGCGTCGCGCAGCCGGAAGGCGCCAGACAGATCGAACACGCGCTTGCCGGACGCGAGGAGCCTCGGCGCGAGATCCGCCGCCGCTTCGTCCGGCAGCGCAAGGAATACCGCATCCGTTTCTGCCGCGAGCCGTTCCACATCGAGGCCCTCGATGGTGGCGTCCCAGATGCGTTTCAGTGCTGGCACGCGGCGGGGCTCTGCACCCGGCGCTCCCATCGCGGCCACGATGCGCGCCTGCGGATGGCGCGCGAGCAACCTCATCAGTTCAACGCCGGAATACCCCGTCGCTCCCGCGACGCCAACCCGCACTGGCTGGGCATAAGTATTCATCGGAATGTTTAGATATACAGCAACGGTCGTGCCGAGTCAAGAACTTAGGCCTTCTTGATGTATACACATTGTGTATAATGATTGTTCTGCGGGCTCTGGGAACCCGGCTGCATCGGAATCGCGCCCCTGAACGGGCCGCCACGAACTATGAAGTCCTACCGGCAATCCATCGTGCTCGAGCTGGTCGATCGGGACCCGATGACGAGCCAGGAGCAGCTGCGTGCCCGTCTCCGCGAGCGCGGGATCGAGGTCACCCAGGCGACGCTGTCGCGCGATATCCGCGACCTCGGGCTCGTCAAGCGCGCTGGCGACGGCGCCTACAGCCGGCCGGGGGTGAACAACGGCAGTGCGCCCGGCGAGCAGCCCATCGTGCTTCGCCGCGCGGTGGCCGAGTTCCTGCGCCGCGCCGAAGCCGTCCAGCAGCTCGTCGTGCTCAAGACCGATCCCGGCCAGGCGCAACCGCTGGCGGTCGCGCTCGATCACGCGCGCATGCCGTCAGTGGTCGGCACGATCGGCGGCGACGACACCATCCTCGTGATCTGCCGCGGCGACGAGGAAGCGCAGCAGTTCACGCGGCAGCTCGAACAGTGGGCCCGGAGCTAAATGGAACGCATCGTTCTCGCCTATTCGGGCGGCCTTCAGACATCGGCCGCGATCGCGTGGCTCGCCGAACGATTCACGGCGCAGGTCGTGACCGTGACGATCGATCTCGGGCAGGGGCGCGATCTCGCGGGCGTCCGTGAGCGAGCGCTCGCGGCGGGCGCCATCCGCGCCCACATCGTCGACGCCCGCGACGAGTTCGCGCGCGAGTTCATCCTGCCGTCGCTGAGGGCCGGGGCGCTCTATGAGGGGCAGTATCCGCTGGCGACCGCGCTCGGCCGGCCGCTGATTGCGCGCAAGCTCGTGGAGGTCGCCCGCATCGAGGGTGCGCCGGTCGTCGCGCACGGGTGCGCTCCGGGGGAGAACGATCGCGTTCGCCTCGAGCTGGGGATCCGCGCGCTCGATCCCGATCTCGAAGTCATCGCGCCATCAGAGCTCTGGGGACTCCGGCCCGAAGACCTCGTGAGCTATGCGCGCGCGCGCGGGCTCTCCATTCCTGCGGCACCCTCGTCCGCGTGCACGATCGACGCGAACCTCTGGGGCCGATCGATTCAGGGGCCACCGCTCGAGGACCTCTGGCACGAACCGCCGGAAGATCTGTACGCCCTGACGCGCGCGTCGCAGCACGGACCCGACGAGCCCGCCTATATCGAGATCGATTTCGATGCCGGCGTCCCCGTCCGTGCGAACGGCATCGAGATGGCGCTCATCGAGCTGATCGAAAGCGTCGAGACCATCGGGGGCGCGCACGGCGTCGGCCGCATCGACATGGTCGAGAACCGCGTCGCCGGAACGAAATCGCGGGAGATCTACGAAGCGCCCGCGGCGGTGCTGCTCCATGCGGCGCACGGCGAGCTGGAGAAGCTGGTCATCCCGCGCGAGCTGGAGCGCCTGAAGCGCCACATGGCCGCGGCGTACGCGGATCTCGTCTACAACGGCCTCTGGTTCTCGCCGACGCGTGACGCCATTGACGCGTTCGTCGCATCCATCCAGCCGCGCGTCAGCGGCTCCGTCCGCCTCAAGCTCCTCAAGGGCGGCTACTCCATCGTTGGGCGCCGATCACCGTTCGCGCTGCACGACACGGGCGCCGGGTTGGGCGAGGGGTCCGCGATCGATCGGGTCGAGGGGGGGGCGCGCTGAGCATGGCGCACCTCTGGTCAGGGCGATTCGAAGGCGATCCCGATGCTGCGCTCTTCTCGTTCGGCGCGTCGTTTCCATTCGACAGGCGCCTCTTCGAGGACGATGTGCGCGGGAGCCTGGCGTGGGCGAGAGCCCTTCGAACCGCAGGCGTCCTGTCGAAAGAGGACGCGGATGCGATTGATAGGGGCCTCACGCAGATGCTCGCACGCGGCATTCCCGCGGACGTCGACGAGCAGCGCGACGAGGACGTCCATTCGTACGTGGAACGTGAGCTCATCGCCGCGATCGGCGAGGCCGGGCGCCGTCTGCACACCGGACGCTCCCGGAACGAACAGGTGGCGCTCGATCTCCGCCTGTACCTGAAGCGCCGGGTCCCCGTCCTTCAGCGGGCGATCGCGGACGTCGTCCACGCCTTGGTGAATCTCGCATCGCGCGCCGGCGACGGCCTGATGCCTTCGTATACGCATCTCCGCCGCGCGCAGCCGGTCCTGATTGCGCACTTCCTGCTGTCGCACACCACGGCGCTCCGCCGTGACTTCGACAGGCTCGCGCGCGTGCGCGACGAAGCGGACGACCTTCCCCTCGGCTCAGGCGCGATCGCGGGCACCAGCTATCGGATCGACGTGCACGCGCTGGCCGAAGCGCTCGGCTTTTCGCGCATCGCGCGGAACAGCATCGACGCGACCGGCGATCGCGACTTCGTCGCGTCCTTTCTCCATGCGGCCGCGCTTGGCATGGTGCACCTCAGTCGCGTTGCCGAGGACTTCATTCTGTTCACGTCGGAAGAGTTCGCGTTCTTCGACATGGCGGACAGCGCCGCCACCGGCAGCAGCCTCATGCCGCAGAAGAAGAACCCCGATCCGCTGGAGCTCGTACGCGGAAAGACCGGTCGCGCGATCGGCGCGCTCACGGGCTGGCTCGCCGCGATGAAGGGGTTGCCGGCGGGCTACAGCAAGGATCTGCAGGAGGACAAGGAAGGGCTGTTCGACGCGGAAGACACGTGGCTCGCGTCGCTCGGGGCCGTGCGGGGCGTCGTGGAGGCGCTCACTCCGATCGTCGAGCGCACCGGACGCGCGGCGTCAGGCCTGCTGCTCGCGACGGACGTCGCCGATTATCTCGTCGCGCGCGGCATGCCGTTCCGGACGGCGCACGAGGTGGTCGGCGCAATCGTTCGGCGCCTGCTGCACGAGGAGCGCAGGTTCGACGATATGTCCATCGACGAGTGGCGTGCGCATTCGCCGCTCTTTGGAGACGACGTGCGCGCCACGATCAGCGCACGCGCCTCCATCGAGAAAAAGCAAACGCCGCAGTCGACGAGCCCGGAGGCTGTCGCTGCGGCGCTTGCCGAAACGCGCGAGTGGGTGACGAACTTAGAACTTGAATGAGACGCCCACCGAGCCGCGCCAGAAGTTGAAGTCGCTCAAGCCCAGCGTCGTCACGTTGTCGCTGCTGCCGCGGAAACCGCGGAAGTAGCGCACTTCGCCGCGGAAGCCCACGTTCTGCGAGACGAACCCCATCACGCCCGCGCCAACGTCCAGCCCGAAGTCGTTCTTGCTCGAGACGTCGAACGCCTGTGCGACGTCCTGCACGTTGCTGCGGATGAGACCCACGCCGCCGACGGCATACGGACGGATGGATCCGCCGTGCCCGCCGAGGGGCGCCCCGACGATCACGTTTCCGGTGAGCGTCGTGACGTTGCTGTCGTTCGTGAAGTTGAACGCGTTATTCGTCGCGGTGCCGGTCTCGAAGAAATTCGGTGAATAGCCGAAGTCCACTTCGAAGCCGATTATGCCGGCGCCCATGTTTGCGAGCGAGAGACCGTAGTCCAGCTTGTGCTCGAACTTATTGTTGAACGATACTCCCGCAGTATTGTTGTGTACGTCCGCCGACCCGTTGAAGTTCCACCCGAGAAACGGGGTCAATACCCAGTCTGCCGACGCGCTCCGCGGCGCCGCTGCGCACAACAGAGCGCTCATCGCCGAGATCACGAGCAGTTTTCGGAAAGTCATCCTAAACACTCCTAGAATCGTAGTTTGCGGGGCTGCTGGACCCCAGCACCAAATGTGTCCGAGGAGAGAAGCTGCAATCGGTGTGCCCCGCCAGCTACCGGAATGGCGGAGCTAATGGAGTGAACGCGGTTGAGATTCGGGTGATTGTCGAGCGGCGTTACTGCTCCCGCTTCTCCACCTGAAGGGTCACAGGCGACGAGAGGCGAACGGACACGATCGACCCCGCGTTGACGGTTGCCGGGTTGCGATCGCCGGCCATCACGATCGCTGTGCCGCCGGCGGCGCCCGTTGTTCCACCGACGACCGCGCCTTTGCCGCCGCCGAGAATGCCGCCGAGGATCGCGCCGACAGCCGCGGCGCCGCCGATCTTCTTCGCGCTCTCACCCGACGGAGAATCGCCGTCGCGGTAGAAGGGCTCCGTGTTGAGGGGCACTTCGCTTCCATCGGCGAGGACGAGCGTGTGGAATCGGATCCCGAGTCGCGCGCGCTCTTTCATCTTGCCTCCACGATCCACGAGCGTCACGGATCCGAGCACGCGCGATCCTGCGGGGATCGCGACGTGGCCATCCGCCATCACGTCTCGCGTGACCTTCGCCTCCACACGATCCTCGACGCGCGCGCGTTCGGATGAGAGCGCCGTCTCCATCTGGAGACCGATCACGGACGACGCTGGCAGCACGACTTCCTGGAACTGCGGCGTGCGCGCCCGCTCGGGCTGTATGTCCGGAACTCTGGGCGGATCGATCGGAGCCGGGCTCGGCGTGCTCGTCGCGGCGTTCTGCGCCGCGTCAGTCTTCGGAGCCGGTGCCGGTGAATCGAGCACCGGCGCCGTTCGCCGCGACGGCGGCTGCTGACGAACAGGATCGGGCGGCGCGCTCTGCGCCGACGGGACCGAACGCGACGTCGCCGCGGGCTTTGGCGGTTTCGCTGGTGCGGCCGCGTCGTTGCGCTTCACGGATGGGGCGTGGCTCGACGTGTCCTCATCCTTCAGCTGCGCATCCTTTGCCGGCGGCGCGGCAACGGGCGCCTCCGTTTCGGCGACCGGAGCGGATGCTGGCTGTGCGGCCGCGGCCGGCACGGCGGCCGGTGCGTGCGTCGCCTGTCCTTCAGCGGCGTCGTGCCGGCTCGCGAGATACGCGCCGCCTGCCGCGGCCGTGATGCAACCCAGAGCCAGCAGTCCGAGCGCCAGCGGTTTCGAGAACATGAGAAAGCTCCTGACCGTGCCGCAATTTCGAGCAATTGCTGTGCCCTGCGGCAAGGGGCCGTTCGACTATATTTCGGCTGATTTCCTCACGATCTGGACACCCCGGCCGTCCGGCGCCATTCGGTGGGGACACCCGTGTGTCCTCACAGGAGTTCAGGGTCCGCAGGAGGCGCATGAGACCTGAAGCGAATGACGGGCACCGCCGTTGCACCGAACGTAGAATACGTCGAGGAGGGAACCATGCGCCGGATCGTTATCGCCGTCATCGCGTTCGTCTCGCTGCTGGCGTCGAGGGCCGATGCCGTGACGATCCGCGATCTCATCGAACTGTCGAACGCGGGGCTGAGCGATCAAGTGCTCGTCGCGCTCATCCAGGTGGATCGCAGCGTGTACACGCTGGACGCGGCGACGCTGAAGGACTTGAAGGAGGCCGGCGTCAGCGATGCCGTTGTCATCGCGCTGATCCGCAACGGCCGCGATGAGGCGGCCGCTGCCGGCACGCCCCTCGACGCGCCGCCAGCTCCTGCACAAGATCCGCAGCCGCAGGTTGTCGTGATCGATCACCACGATCCTGTCGTGCAGGAGGTGCCGGTCGTTGTGCCCGTGGCGGTTCCCGTGTACGTGTCGCGCCCGCACGTGCGGGCCAGCCGAGTCGACAACGGAGTCCTCGTTCCCGCGAACGTGCCGCCGCTGCATCGCGACGGCAGTACGGTCGTGTACCCCGACGCGAAGCCGCGCTGTGTCGAACCGATCTACTGGGGATTTGGCGGGAAGCTGCGTCCGGACGCATGGAAGCCCCCGTCAGCATGCCGGTGACCGCCGAGAGAGTTACGCTGTCTTCTCGAGCTCGTCTTTCTTCAGGTCGGCCTTTACCTTCTTCGCCAACGTCAGCGCAGCGGGGACGAGCGCGATCGCTCCGATCAGCAGCTCGCTCGGACGCGGCTCGACGTGTTCGGGCACGCCCGGACGATCGACATCGCAGTTGACGCCTTCCGGCATCGGTTTGACGGGCACCTCGCCCTTCGCGCGCTTCTCTTCATAGAGCCGCTGGGCGCGCGCTCCGACTACCTTCTTTTCGCCCGGCACCCGTTCGCCGGGATCCTTGCCATAGGGTGAGGCGTGCTCGATTTCGGCGTTCAGCTCCGCGCCCGTGAGCAGCGCGAGGCCGGAGCAGTAGAACCACAGCATCAGAACCATGACGCCGCCGATCGTGCCGTAGGTCGCGTTGGCGTTCGGCACGAGCGAGTAGTACAGCTTCAGACCCAACGAGACGACCAGCCACAGGACCGTTGCCACGATGGATCCGGGGGTAATCCACACCCAATCCTGTTCCACGTCAGGGGCGAAGTAGAAGACCATGCCGATCGCCGTCACGATCAGCAGGAACACGACAGGCCACTGCAGCACCCACCACGTCCACGTGAACGCGGTGCTCAGATGCATCGTGTTCGCAAGATGCTCGGCGACCGACGGTCCGGCGAGGACGAGGAACATCGATACCAGGATGAAGATCGCGATCCCGATCGTCAGGAGGATCGCCGTGAGCCGCGTCCTCCACCACGGGCGCGACTCGGTCACGTCATAGGCAGTATTGAGCGTCGTGATGATCGACACCATCGCGCCGGAACTGCTCCAGACCGTCACCAGGAACGCGAACGTCAGGATGCCGCCGCTGTTCTGGTTCGACAACTGCTGCATCTGCGTCCGGACGATGTTGATGACGTCGCGGGGCGCAACGCGCGAGAGCGTTTCGACGGTGTTGTCGACGAGGTTCTGAAGTGGAAAGAAGCTGGCTACCGAGATGACGAAGAGGAGCGCGGGGAAGAGCGCGAAGAAGAAATAGTAGGCTTGTTGAGCTGCGAGATCGAAGACGTTGTCGTCGAGCGCTTCCTTGCCCGTCCGCTTCAGCAGCGGCATCCAACCGATCGGCACGTGCAGATAGCCCAGCATGGTGAAGCTTCGTAGCAAACTACTCGCCACGGGCATGGCCGGGCTGGTTGAAACGCCGGGTTCCCCGCATCGTCCGCGGTAGCACTTTGCATTACAAAGGCACCCTGCGCTACACTAGTCGGTCGGAACCTAGATGGCAGTTGCCCCGGTCGAGGTCACACTCGAACTGACGCCGCGCGCGCGGTTCGACATCATCGACGTTCGCGAACGTCTTCGAGTCGCCCACGGCGATCTCCTCGACGGCTACTCGCGCCATCTCTATCATTCCTTCCACACGACTGCCGGGTACCTGGAGCAGAGCCTCGCCTCGCGCCTGACGCGCGGGCAGGAGACCGTCGCGCCATACGTCGAAGTCTTCCGCGCCATGTTCCCGGAAGGCGCCGGCTACGAGCACGACAAGCTGCACCGGCGCGCAGACCTGACGAGCGAGGAGCGCGCGGTCGAACCGCGCAACGCCGATTCCCATCTCGCGTTCATGGCGGCGGGCCTGAGCACGTGTGTGACCTACGTGAACCGGCCGCAGGAGCCGGTCTGCTTCGTCGATCTGGATGGCATTACCGGCGGGCGGCCACGGCGGCGGCTGACCAGCATCGTCGGGTTCAATCGTGAACGGCAGGTCAGCCAGCTGCGCCTTCCGGTGCCGGTGTCGGATCACCCGGTCGATTCCGTGAACCTGAAGGATCCCAGGCTGGGGATCTACGATCAGATTCTCGAGCTGCTGCAGACCCACGGCATCACGAACGGGCGCGTGCGCCTGGAGTTACCGCGCGGCGAGCGTCAGGCCGGCTTGACGGTGAACGAGTACGAAACGCTGCTCATGCGTCACGATCTCGCCGAAGTCCTCCGCAATCCGCTCCGGTTCGCGGCCGAGAAGGGGCGCCACCTCCTGACGCATCCTCGTTCGATTCCCGGCAAGGCGCTCGATTATGCGAAGTACGATATGGTCCGGGCACTCAACGAGATGCTGGATCTCACCGGGCTTCGCGAGTCGCTCCTCGAACGTCTGTTCGCGCGCGCGATTGCCGTGCCGGCCGGCCGCTTCCTTCGCATGAAGCGGAGCGTCAACCTGCGCGTCCGCGAAAGCGAGGGGCGCGGCGTCATCGCCGACGGGCGGTACCAGAGCCCGATCCTGGTCCAGTGGCATCGCGCCGATCAGCGCGTCCGCACGATAGAAGTCACGCTCACGCGGTTCGAGTGAGCGTGCGTCCGCAGCGCACGTGAACCCTCGTGTTCTCGTCATCGGAGCCGGCATCATCGGATGCGCGGTCGCGCGCGAGCTGTCGTCGCGCGGCATCGCAGTTACCGTCATCGACGATCGCCCGCCGGGCGGCGGCGCGACGCAGGCGTCCGCTGGCATGCTGGCTCCTTACGTGGAGGGGCACGAAGGCGGACTGCTGCGCGATCTGGGCGTCCGCAGCCTCGATCTGTACGACGACTGGATCGCAGCAGTGCGCCGCGAGAGCGGGTTGGATATCGAATATCGCCGCATCGGAACCCTCGAGGTCGCGCTCGATCCCGATCACGCCTTGGAGCTTCAGCGCAGCGCCGGGACGGATCCTGTCGCGAGGGTATGGCTCGATTCGGGCAGCGCTCGACAGGCGCACCCCGCGCTTGGATCGATTGCAGGTGCTCTCCACACACCGGTGCACGGCTACGTGGCCGCGCCGCAGCTGACGGCCGCACTCGTGGCCGCCGCCGGGGCGCGTGGCGCGGTGTTCAGGCGGGCACGCGTTCGTCGCGTCCGGCGCGACGGACGCGAGGTCGAAGTGGAAACGTCAGCGGGCCCTGTTCGCGGCGGGTGCGTGGTGCTTGCGGCGGGCGCGTGGATCAACGACATCGAGGTGGAAGGGACGCGGCTGCCACCCCTCAAACCCTGGCGCGGACAGCTCCTGCACCTGGACTGGCATGGACGGCCCATCGAGACGATCGTCTGGGGACCGGAGTGCTACATCGTCCCGCGCGTCGATGGATCGCTGCTGGTCGGGGCGACCGTCGAGGACGTTGGATTCGACGAGCGCGCGACGGCCGCGGGCATCCGCGATCTGCTCGACGCCGCGTGCGAGCTGCTGCCGGAAGGATGGGGCGCGACATTCCGGGGCGTGCGGGTCGGCTTGCGGCCCGCAACGCCGGATGAACTGCCGGTGATTGGGCCCGACCGCGCGATCGATGGGCTGATCCACGCGTCTGGCCACTTCCGAAACGGCGTGCTGCTCGCGCCGATTACCGCAAGTCTGATCGGGGACTGGATAGAGAAGCAGTCGCGCGATCCGGTGTTCGATGTGCTGCGCCCGGACCGGTTTCCGGGCTGACGCATATAGGGCGCCCTACATCTGGCCTCCGGGTCCCGCAACGCCGGGCACCGTCGCCGTGCCTCCCGTCGTACCGGTTGTGGCTGTGCCCGTCGCCGACGGAATCGCAACGGAAGTCGTCGCGCCGGCGTTCCCTCCCGTCTGCGTCGTCGACTGCGTCGCCTGCGAGGTTCCACCGATCTTTTGCGCCGTCTCGAAATCGATCAACGCAAGCTGGTAGTCGAGCTGCGCACGAAGTTCCCCGTTCCTCGCCTCCGCCAGATCGCGCTGCGCCTGGATGACGTTGAAGTTCGTGGACATGCCGACGTCGTACCGCTTCTGTTCGGCGTCGAGGCGCTGCTCCGACAATTCGCGCGCGACTCTCGTCGTTTCAATCCGCTGGCGGTTCTGATCGAGCTGCAGCGCGGCCTGCCGGATTTCGCGGACGGCTTTGTACTCGGAGCTGCGAAGCCGCGCGGTCTCCTGTTCGCGTTCGAGACGCGCCCGTGCCAACGTCGATTCCTCGGCGCTCTTCCCGAGCGGATAGCTGACGGTGAACCCGACGGCCCACGTCGGGTAATCGGCGGCAAAGAGCTGCCGGAGCACGTCGCCGTATGCGGTGAACTGCTGTCCGATGATGGAGCCGGGGAACCCTCCGGTGCGCAGCAGTTCGGTCCCGCCCAGGCCATTCGTGATGTACGACGCCTGCACGCGCACGTCCGGCAGGATCTCGTTGCGTGCCAGGGAAACCGCCGTGTCGGTGTTTTCAATCTGCTTGCGCGCGCGCATGAGGTCCGTGCGCTGCTGCAGCGCGGCCCGAACGGCGGTATCGACGTCCGGCGACGGCCCGATCGGTGGAACCAGATCGGCCGGGTCGAGCCGCACCGTCCAGTAGTCGGGACGGTTCGGATCGAGGATCAGGACTCGAAGCAGATCTTCCGCCTGGCGTACGAGCGTCTGCGCGACGATCAGATTTTCCCGACGCTGCGCGACCTCGGCCTGCGCCGCGACGAGATCCAGCGGGGGCGACTGGCCGACGTCCACGCGCGCGCGGTTGTTCCGCTCGAGCTCCTGGGAAAGCTCCAGCGATCGCTGCTGCACGTCGACGGCCGCTCGAGCCAGAACGAGACCCCAGTATGCCCGCTCCGCGTCCGCTGTTATCGAGACGCCCAGCTCCTGCAGCCCTATGTTCGCGATCTCCTCGTCACGCCGGGCGGTCGTCACCTGCGCGCGCAGCGGATCGATCTTGAAGCCGCGAAGCAGCGGCTGCGACAGGACCCCTTGCAGCTGCGCGGTGACGGCGGGATTGAAGTTCGAGAGCGACGTGCTGGCGTTCGTCCGCGCAGATATCCAGTTCAACTCGTACGAGCCGCCTCCCCAGGGAAGCTGCTGCGCCAACCCCGCTGAGCCTGTCCACAAGTCGGTACGGATGCCCTGCGTACCGAGGAAGATGCTGCTCGGGGGGGACTGCTGCACGTTCCGCTGAACACCACTCTGCACGGTGGGCAGGAACGCTGAGCGCGCCTGTGCCACGCGTTCGGCACTGATGCGCGGATCGAAGTTGCCGGCGCGCAGATCCGGATTGTTCTCGGTGGCCATCCGGACGACTTCCGGGACGCTGAGACGCAGCACTTCGCCGACGGGGGCCTGGACCGGCTGCACGGCCGGGGGCGCCGGCGTCTGCGCCGCGGCGCGGCCCGGCATCACGGCGAGCAGCAGCGCCGCGCTCGTTGCCGCAGCGGCGGCCGCGCGTCGCGGCCGCACCCATGACGTGATCCGCACCTTCGAGAGATCGTCGAGCAGTGAATAGGCCACCGGCGTGACGATCAGCGACAGCAGCAGCACCAGCGACTGCCCGCCGATGATCACCGAGCCGATAGCGCGATTGGTGCCGGCCCCGATCCCGCTCGACGCGACGAGCGGAATCATGCCGGCGACGAACGCAAACGTGGTCATCAGAATCGGCCGCAGCCGGTCGCGGCTCGCCTGGAGAATTGCAGTATCGCGGTCCATGCCTCGCTCCCTGAGCTGATTCGCGTGGTCAATCTGGAGAATCGAGTTCTTCTTGACGACGCCGAACAGCACGAGCAGGCCGAGCGCCGAGAAGATGTTCAACGACTGCCGCGCCACGATGATCGAGAGCAGCGCGAACGGCAGCGTGAGTGGCAGCGACAGCAGAATCGTGATGGGGTGCAGCCACGACTCGAACTGCGCAGCGAGGATCAGATACATGAACACGAGCGACAGGACGAACGCGATCATGAAGTTCTGCGCGGCGCGCCCCAGCTCGCGGGATCGGCCGGCGAAACGCGTGCTGTAGCCGGGTCCCATGTTGAGCGACTCGGCGACGCGCGTCATCGCGTCCATCGCAGGGGTCTGTGATACGCCCGGCAGCAGTCCGGCGAACACGGTCACCTGCCGCTGACGGTTCAGGCGATCGATTGCCGCCGGAGAGGTACCCGGTGTCAGGTCTGCGACGTTCTCGAGCGGCACGCTGCCAAGGCGATTCGACGGAACGGTCAGCTGTCCGATGGCAGCGGCGGACGACCGGTCGCTCGCCAACGCGCGGACGTGGACTTCGTACTGCTCGCCTCCCTCATTGTACGTGGTGACCTGATCGCCTCCCACCAGAAGGCGCAGGGCCTCAGCCGCGTCCGCGATCTGAACGCCGAGGTCAGCGGCCTTCAGCCGGTCCAGGTGAACGGACACTTCGGGTTTTCCGGTGTTCAGCGATGTGTCCACGTCGACAACGCCAGGCTGCTTCCGCACCTGATCGACGATGGTGTTCGCGAACTGCTCGAGCTTATCGAGATCCGGTCCGTTGATGGTGAACTGGATATCCGCATTCTGGTTGCCGCCGCCGCCGATCGTGGCGACGGGTCGCACGCCCGTCCGCAGATTTGCTGACGCGAACTGCGGAAGCACGTGGTCGCGCACGTCGTTCATCACGGCGAACTGATCGCGGCTGCGCTTCTTCAGCGCCTTCAGCCGGACGTACACCGTCCCGACGTTCTGCGTCTGCGAAGGATCGTCCGCCGTCGTCACGAGCGTGTATTCCACCTCGGGCAGCTCGCGGACGCGCGTCGCGATACGGTTCGCGACGAGCTCCGTTGCGTCGAGGCTGGTGCCTTCCGGAGCGCGGAGGCCGATCTCGAACTCGGATTGATCGTCGTTCGGAAGGAAGTTCTTGTTCGCCAGCATGAACAACGGCACGCTGCTGAGGAGCACGAGCCCCGCCAGTCCCGCGACCGCCGCGCGATGGCCGAGCGCCCACGCGAGCAGCCGCGAATAGCCCTGATCGATAGGACGGAAGAACCGGCTGTCCTTCGAGCCTTCGCCCGCTGTTTCACGACCGTCGGCGTCCTGCCGCCGCGGCCGCATCTTGATCCATCGTGCCGCGAGCATTGGCGTCAGGACGAAGCTGACGAGCAGCGACACCATGATCGCGAACGACATCGTCAGGCCGAAGCTCTTCATGAACCGGCCGACGATGCCGCCCATGAAGCCGACGGGAACGAAGATCGCGACGAGCGACAACGTTGTCGCCAGCACGGCGAGACCAATCTCGCGTGTGGCTTCGATCGCGGCCTGGAACGGCGGACGGCCCTTCTCCTCGACGAAACGGTAGATGTTCTCGAGCACCACGATCGCGTCGTCGATCACGATGCCCACCGCGAGCGTGAGCGCGAGCATGGTCATCGAGTTGAGCGTGAAGTCTTCGTACCAGATCAGCCCGAACGTCGCGATGATGGACGTCGGGATCGCGATCGCCGCAATCACCGTCGACCGCCAGTTCCAGAGGAAGACGAGGACGACCAGGGCCGCGAGGATCGAGCCGAGCACCAGATGCTCCTCGACGGTGTCGATGGAGGCCTTGATGAATTCCGAGAGGTCGCGGACAACGCGGACGTCGTATCCAGGCGGGGTGACCGCTGTGAGATCGGCGAGCCGCTCCTTGACGGCATTCACAACCTGCACCGTATTGGTGCCGGACTGCCGCCGAATCGACAGCAGGACAGTAGGAATGCCGTCCAGGTTCGCCTTCGTTTCCGGATCGGCCATGCCGTCTTCGATGACGGCGACGTCGCGCAGCAGAACGGGATGGCCGTTCCGCTCGCTGACGACGATGTCGCCGAATTCATGGACGGACTGCACCCGCCCCCGCGTGCGCAGCGTCAGCGCGCGCGCGCCGGCCTCGATTCGGCCTCCGGGCACCTCGGCGTTCTGCGACTGGAGCGCGTGCGAGACGTCGTTCACCGTCAGGTTGTAGGCCTGGAGACGATCGGGATCCAGCGTCACGTTGACCTGACGCTGGCGTCCGCCCATGACGAGCACCTGGCCGACGCCGTCGACGCTCTCGAGCTGGCGTCGAAGCGTCTTGTCCGCGTACTCGGTGATGTCGCGAATCGGCTTCGGCGCCGATACCGCGAGCGTCAGCACCGGGGCTGCGTCGGGATCGAACTTCTCGACCGTCGGCTGCTCGATGTTCTTCGGCAGCAGGGGCAGCACGCGGTTCACGCGGTCGCGCACTTCCTGCGCCGCGATGTCGACGTCCTTCTCGAGCAGGAACGACACGATCACCGTCGAGAGGCCTTCGGAAGACGTCGACCGCAGCTCGTCGATGCCGCTGATCGTGTTGACGGCCTCTTCGATCTTGTCCGAAATTTCCGTCTCGACTTCCTCGGGCGCCGCGCCGGGCAGGCGCGTCATCACGACGATCGTCGGGAAGTCGACCTTCGGAAACCGATCGAGGCCCAGACGGGTGAATGCAAAGGCGCCGATGACCGTGAGCGCCAGGATGATGACGCTCGCGAAAACGGGACGCCGAACGGAGATTGCCGCTAGCCACTGCATGAGAGCTTCTCAGGCTGAGAGCTGAACGCGCGTGCCGTCGGTCAGCTTGCCGCGCGGGTTGATGACAACGCGCTCGCCGGCCTTGATGCCCGTCGCGAGCTCGATTCGATTGCCGACACGCTCGCCGAGCGTCACGATGCGCTCTTCGATCTTGTCGCCGGCGACGATGTAGACGCGGCTCGTGCCCGCGACGGTCTCGACGGCGGACGCATCGACGAGGAGGGCCGGCTGCGGATCGGGGCGCTGCAGGAGCGCTGTCGCGAACAGCCCCGGCTTGAGGCGGCCGTCCGCATTTGGCGCGATCGCCTCCACGGTCAGCGCCCGCTGGTTCGTCTGCAGCGCGGGCGATACGAATCGGACTTTCGCGTTGAAGACGGTGTCGGGGTACGCGTCGACGGTGAGCCGGACGGCCTGCCCGACTCTCACCTGCGCGAGGTACTGCTCCGGCACGGTGAGCTCGACGCGAAGCGGATCGATGTTCACGACGCTTGCGACCGGCGTTCCGCGCGTCACGTAGTCGCCCGTGCTCACGAGGCGTTCGGCGACGAGACCCGCGAAAGGCGCCCTGACCGTCGTGTCGGCGGCAGTCTTGCGCGCGAGATCGACGCGTGCGCGCGCGGCGATCAGCGATCGGTACGACTGCTGGGCGGTGTTCTGCGCGGTGACGTACTGCTGGCGCGCCGCCTGGACGGCGGTGCGCTTCTGGTCGTACTCGGCCTGCGACACGACCTTTTGATCGAGCAGCGCCTTGACGCGGTTGAAGTCGGAGTCGGCCCACTCGAGCGATGCCTTCGCGTTGAGGACCTCGGGCACGCGCGCGGGATCGAAAATGTCTCCCGCGTTCAGGCCGAGGCGAGCTTCGATCTGCGCGGCGTTCGCCTCGGCTTCGCGCAGTTGAGCGTCCGCTTCCGTGCCGGAGATCCTGATCAACACCGTTCCGGCCGACACGCGCGAGCCGCGCTCGACAGGTGTCGCGATCACGCGCCCGCTCGTCTCGGCTGCGACCTTGGCCTGCTCGTCAGCAGTCAGCGAGCCGGTGACGCGGAGGAAGCGCTTGATCGGCTGGCTTTGCACCGTCACCACACGAACGTCGACCGCTGGGGGAGCCGGCGCCGCGGCGGCGGTGGTTTCAGACCCGCACCCGGCAAGACCTATCGCCGCCAGCGAGAGAATGCCCGCGGCCGCGAGAGATGAAACGTAACGGCGGTTCATGAACATCAGTCCTTTTCGAGACATATCGAAGAGTGTTGAGACGCGGCGGGGAATCCGGTCCGGAGACCCTGCAGCGCGGCTTCGACGACGTCGCGCGCGAGCGCATCGCCGTCCTCGCCCTTGCCGAGCCGGTCGCAGAGCGTCATCGTCGCGGCACCGTGCACGGCTGTCAGCAGGAGGCGGAAAATGGAGTGCGGCGACGTGCCGGCCGGAAACAGGCCGGTGTCGATGGCGCGCTGGATGCGCGCCTCCATGTCCTGCTTCATCTGGCCGACGAACTCGAACCGCTGCCAGTCGCGGCTGATCCGCGGAACGCTGCGGTCGAGGAACATGAGCGCGAAGTACTCGGGATGCTGACGGCTGAACTCGTAGTAGTGCAGGAACATCGCGCGCAGCTCGTCGAGCGGATCGTCGAACGCGAGGCGGCTCTTGCCGGAGCCGAAGAGCAGCCGGAATCCCTCCTCGGCAAGGGCGAAGAAAATGTCGTCCTTGCTCGGGAAGTAGCCGTAGATTGCCGCCGGGCTGTACTCGATGCGTTCGGCGATCTTGCGGATCGAGACCTCCTGGTAGCCGTGGCTGACGAAGAGGTCGCGGGCCGCGTCCAGGATGGCCCTGGTGACCGCCTCACGCTCGCGCTCATGTCGTTCCTTGAGACCCAAGATCCCTGCTTTCAGTGGTTTACAGCAGAGTTCCCGGTTCTGCTGAACACTGTTCATCATTCTAACGGTGTTAGACGACGAAGGCAACATCGCGGTTCCGCGGCCTTGAAAGGGCCGCGCCACGGGCATCCTTAGGGCGGCCCCTTCAGGGCCGCCGCGATATCCTGACAGGATGGCCAAGCTGACCGACACGCAGATTCAGGAAGGGCTATCGCGGCGAGGAGATTGGCGCCGAGAGGGAGACGCGATTCGCCGGCAGTTCACGTTTGGGTCGTTTCCCGACGCGATTGCATTCATCGGGCGGCTCGCGTTCGATGCCGAGGCAGCCGATCACCATCCCGATATCCTCGTGAACTACAAGCGCGTAACGCTGACGTACTCGACGCACAGCGAAGGAGGATTGACGCAGAAGGATTTCGACGGGGCTGCGGCAGCTGATGCCATTGCCGCGCGGCTGCAGGCATGAGTGGCGGCGCTGAAAGGGCCGCCCCACGAGCGTGGCGCGGGCCTTTCAGGCCCGCGAATCAACCGATCGGAAAGATCTTGTCGAGGCCGTCGGCGGGACGCGGAATGACGTGGACGCCAACGAGCTCGCCGACGCGTCGCGCGGCGGCCGCTCCGGCATCGGTCGCCGCCTTCACCGATGCGACATCGCCGCGCACGATCGCCGTCACCAGCCCGGCGTCGACCTTTTGCCACCCCACGAAGACGACGTGCGCGGTCTTGACCATGGCGTCGGCGGCTTCGATCATGCCGACCAGACCGCGGGTTTCCACGAGGCCGAGCGCCTCGCCGGGCAGATTTGCCATGCCGTGATTCTACAGGAACCCAAGGCGCCGGGGATCCGAGAAGCCAGGAAAGATCGAACCGACATCCGATACCCCGAGATGCGCGCGCACCACCTCCACGAACACGCTGCGGAAATCGGTCGTCACCGCGAGGTCGCGCCCCTCGTAGCGCTGCTCGCGGGCGAGGCCGGGCCAGCGGCCGTAGACCTTCCCGCCCCGGATGTTCTGGCCGCCGACAATCATCATCGCGTTCCCATGTCCGTGATCGGTGCCGCGATTGCCGTTCTCCGCCACCGCTCGTCCAAACTCGCTCATCGTCAGAATCACCACATCGTCCATGCGATCGCCGAGATCGCGCGCGAGAGCAGCGATGCTGCGGGCAAAATCGTCGAGGCGCGCGGCGAGCTGGCCGACCGACGATCCCTGGTTGACGTGTGTATCCCATCCCCCCGCTTCGGCGAACGCAATCTCCAGCCCGAGATCCGCCTTGATCAATTGGCCGATCTGCCGGAGCGCCTCGCCAAACGCGGAGCGCGGATACATGGCGCCGTTCTCAGGTTGATACTTCGCGGGGTCTGCGGACTTCAGCATCCGAACGGCATCGAACGCCTCCGTTCCCGTTCGGTTCAGCACCCGATCGGCGGCGGCGGCGTACTCCGCTTCGAACGATGACTGCACCGTGTCGGACGCCTGGCCGGCACGGACGCCGAACTGCCCGATCTGCGTGATCGCCAGCGCGGGCTCGACGCCCTGGAGCACCCGCGGCAGCTGCGGCGTCAGCGCGACGGCTCGGAACGGCGCGGCCATTGCGTGCTCCCGCGCGTGGAGGTATCGATTGAGCCATCCGTCCTGCGTGCTCTTCACGCCGGGCGTTGCCGTCTCCATGTAGTCCTGCGCGTCGAAGTGGGAGCGCGTGCCGTCCGGCGATCCGCACGCGTGGACGATCGCGAGCTGGCGCGAATCCCAGAGCGGCTTCAGTGGCGCGAGGCGTGGATGAAGGCCGAAGAACCCGTCCAGATCGACGGCGCCTTCCGCGCTGTTCGGCGCGGGTACCGCGACGCTCGGCCGGGACGCGTAGTACTCGCGCTCGCCAAACGGCACGATCATGTTCAGCCCGTCGACCGCGCCGCGCTGGAAGATCGTGACGAGGACCTTCCGTCGCGCGGCGGTGGCTTCCGCGGTGCGCGCGAGGAATGCCGGCGCAAATCCGAGGCTGACGAGCGCCAGCCCGCCGTTCTTCATGAATACGCGTCGGGAGATCATGGCTGTTGCCTCGACGTTGAGTGCCTCAACGGCGTTGAAACTCCGGCGAGCCAAGGGTGAGCGCGGCGATCTGTCGTGCGTCGGAGGCGCGCGCCAGCGCCGACATGGTCGACGCGGACACGTCATCGGCCAGCGCCGCCGCGAGCATCTGTGCGCGGGCAAGATCCGGCGGCGACTGCAGCGTCGTTGCCGGCGGATCGACCCCGCGCATCCGTCCGCTCACGAGCGCGAGCGCGAAGTTCATTCGGTTCAGCAGCGATCCTGTGTTGACCCATGCGTCGGCGCGATCGGCGTAGCCGGTCGGCGGCTGACAGAAGTAGAGCGGCATCCCGAGCTGGCGAACGGCCTGCACCAGCGGTTGCGCGCTGCTGACGTCGGCGCCCGTTGCGCGCACGGACGAGACGACGAATTCGAATGGCGTCTTCACCTTTGCGCGATAGGCGTCGGCGGCGAAGAACTCGGGCGACGTGAGAATGGTTCGCAGCACCTCACGAATGTCGCCGTCCGTCTCCCGGAATCGAGCGGCCGCGCGAACGACCAGCGATTCAGGCGGCGTATCGGACACGAACCGGCGCACCAGTTTCGTGCTGATGAAGCGTACGGTCGACGGATGCTTCGCCAGGATGTCCAGCACGCGGTCGCCGTCCTCGCGCCCTCCGCCGGCCTTGATCTTCTGTCCGAGGACGATCTTCTCGCCCGCGTCGTGCAGGCGCGGCTCGAACCTGAACCCGCCGCCCTGTCGCGGCGCGGCAATCGTCCACCCGGTGAAGGCGCGCGCCACCGCGATGACGTCCTGCTGCGTGTAGCCGCCATCGACCCCGAGCGTGTGGAGCTCGAGCAGCTCGCGTCCGTAATTCTCGTTCAGGCCGCGTCGCTGCCGCTGAGCATTCGGATCATGCCCGGGCGGCATCCGGGACATCGGCGGCGGAACGCGCATCCGTGGACGCCGCGCAAACGGATCACCGAGCGTGCGCGGACGCGCCGCTCTCCCCTGGAGCGACGTGGCAGCATTCGGATCGGCGCTCTGCCAATTATCGAGATAGAACAGCATCGCCGGGCTCGTCGCCGTCGCCTCGAGCAGGTCACGGAATTTGCCAAGCACATGCGGCCGGATCGCTTCGCGCTCGTATTCGGTCAGATAGATCTGCGTCGCCCCCTTGCCGGCGAACACGTTGAAGTGATTGAACCAGAAGTCTGTCATCACCTCCTCGAGCTGCTTGTCGCTGTAGGCCGCACGCAGGATTTTCTGTTCCGACACCTCCTCGATCACGGCGCGCGCGCGACGCTGCGCCTCCATCTGTTCGGGCGTCCGCTTCGCTTTCTCTGGATCGTCCGTCGCCTGACGCGAGCCTGAAAGGCCCGCGCTACGTCCGTCGGGCAGCCGGACCTCCGCATCCTGTTTCGCGTCCCGTCGCGCCTGCATGGCCGGGATGAAATACTCCTCCGCGATCTGACGTGAGGACTTGCGCAGCGTGGAGAGATCAGCAAGCCGGCCATTCATCGCGCTGTCTGCGATGCGCTCAGGGTGAAGCTGCTGCTCGATGTAGGCATCGAGACCGACTCGTTTGACGCGCTCGACGTCTCCGGGACGCGCGCCAAACCCAACGCGGTTCAGCACGTGAAGGATCGTCTTGTCGTCGGGATTCGCGGGGACCGCAGACGACGGCCTGGACGCACCCGAAAGGCTCGTCACCGCAAACACGCAGAAGACGACGAGAGCCGCCGTCGGGCATACGCGTCTGGTCCGCGAGAAGCTCATTCTTCGCCCCCTGAGCCTTAGACCGCCGGCCCGAGGCCTCGGTTTAATGCCCGGCGCGCAATATCTCGCGGGCAGCGTTCTGGCCCGAGCCGCCGGTGAGTCCGTTGCCGGGATGCGTGCCCGAACCGCACAGATACAGACTTCTCAGCGGCGTCCCGTATTGCGCCCACCCGAGCGTCGGCCGCATCGTGAAGAGCTGGTCGATCGAGAGCTCGCCGTGGAACGGGTGCCCGCCGGTGAGGCCGTAGCTCGCTTCCAGATCGGCGGGCGTGATGACCTGCCGCGCTTCGACGAGCGCGCCGATACCCGGGGCGTACTCTTCGAGCGTCTTCATGACGGTATCTGCCAGCACGAGCTGACGCATGTCCCAGCGTCCCCCGTCGCGCAGGCGAAAGGGAGCGTACTGCACGTAGACCGACATGACATGCCGGCCGGACGGCGCCAGCGCGGGATCGATGATCGACGGAAACGCGATATCGAGATACGGGTGCTCCGAGATCATGCCGTACTTCGAGGCATCGAACGCGCGCTCGAGGTAATCGAGATCGGGGCCGATATGGATCCGGCCGCGCAGCTTCGCGGCGGCATCGCTTCCAAGCGCGCGAAACGTTGGCAGCGCGCTCAGCGCGAAATTGATCTTCGCCATCGTCCCGTTCGTGCGGTAGCTGCGCACGCGTCCGATGAAGCCGGGCTCGAGATCCACGGGATCGATCAGATCGAGGAACGTACGGCGCGGATCGACAGCCGAGACGATGGCAGGCGCGCGGAGCTCCATGCCGTCAGCGAGCACGACGCCGATGGCGGTGCCATCCTTCGTCAGGATGCGCGTGACATGCGCGTCCGTCCGGATCTCGGCGCCCGCTTCGCGAGCGGCGTCGGCCATCGCGCGCGTGACCGCGCCGGGGCCGCCAATCGCGCTCACGCTGCTGCCACCGGGCAGCGGGTCGGACGCCGCGGCCAGCAGCAGG
>JAICSD010000106.1 GCA_025937075.1 Vicinamibacteria bacterium
CACGGGTGTCCGCGGACCGTCTGGTTGACGCTCGCGAGCGGCGCACGCGAACGTATCGGCTACGACATTCCCGGCCGCCGCTGGATGTACACCCAGGTCGTGCGCCGTGCGCGGAGCCTGATGCCGCCGCGCCATTCCGTCCTGAACCAGTGGGACCTGCTCGAAGCGATTCCCGGCTGGCGTTACGGGCCCGCCGCACCCGGACGGGACCCGGTGGAGATGGCGATCGATCCTGCAGCCGAGCGCCGGCTGTCGGATCGTCTCCGACGGGCGAATGTGAGCGACCGTCATGCCGTTATAGTCATCCACGTGAGCGCGGGCAACCCGTTCAGACGCTGGCCCGAACGATTCTTCGTCGAAACGGTGCGGACGCTGGCCGATGGCGATCCTTCGCGGCGAATCATCCTGAGCTCGGGTCCATCCGATCGTGACGCCGCCGGGCGCATCACCACCGATGCGCGCGCTGGAAGCGCCGCCGCGGCGGACCGCATCCTCGATCTCGGGGAGCTCGATCTTCAGGAGCTTCGCGCGCTGATCGCACGAAGCGTTCTGTTTATCGGCGGGGACACCGGTCCGCTGCATATGGCCGCCACGACGGCCACGCCCATCGTCGGCATCTACGGCCCGACACTCGCCGAGCGCTCGGCGCCCTGGCGTGCGCCGGATGCGCACACGATCGCGATCGAGCTGAAGGACCTGGAGTGCCGCCCCTGCGATCAGCGGGTCTGTGCGCCGGGCGATTTCCGCTGCCTCACAACCCTGACGCCCGATCGCGTGATTGCGGCGGCCGAGAGCGCACTCGCGACGACCCTGACGCGCTGATGACTGCCGCCTCCGAAGCACGCGTGCACCCGGGCGGGCCGATGCTCCGCGCGGACCCGATCGACGCGCTGCCCGCCGAACCGCTGGAAAAGATCGCCTGCCTTTCGCTGTTCGCATTCGCGGCGGCGCTGCAGGTGTCCATCGCGGCGGCGGACATCCTCCTGGCGTTGACGACAGTGCTGTGGCTGGGGCTGATCGTGCGGAAGGGCGAGCGGATTGCGGTGCCGCCGATGTTCTGGCCGCTGGCGGCCTACGCCGTCGCGACGCTCATCTCGGCATTGTTCTCCGTCGATCCGCACGTGAGCCTCGTCGACTCGAAGCAGCTCGTGCTGCTCGTGATCGTGCCGCTCGTGTATCGACTGCTGCCGGGACGCCGGAGTCTCGCGGCCGTCGACGTCATCATCACGGTCGGCGCGATGAGCGCGACGTGGGGAATCATCCAGTACCTGATCCTCAATTACGACCACCTCGGGCGGCGTCCGCAGGGCGTGCTCGGTCATTACATGACCTACTCGGGGCTGCTGATGCTCGTCGCCTGCGCGGCCGTGTCCCGCGTGATGTTCGCGAAGCATCACCGCACGTGGGCGGCGCTGGTCCTTCCGGCACTCGTGCTCGCGCTGGGGTTTACGTTCACGCGCAGCGCGTGGGTCGGCGCCTGCGTCGGAATCGGGCTGCTGTTCCTGCTCCGTGATTTCCGTCTGCTCGCGCTGCTGCCCGTGGCCGCCGGCGTGTTCCTCGCCGTGGCGCCTGCGAATCTCTCCGCGCGGCTGTACTCGACGTTCAGCCTGACGGATCCGTCGAACCGGGATCGCGTCGCGATGATGCGGTCCGGCTTCCGGATCATCAAGGACGATCCGCTGACCGGCGTCGGACCCGACATGATCATTCAGGTGTACCCGGCATACCGCGACCCGTCCGCCGTGAACCAGCGCAACCCGCACCTGCACAACGTCCCGCTGCAGATTGCGGCGGAGCGGGGTCTTCCCGCGCTCGCGGTCTGGCTCTGGTTCATCGGCACGCTCGTGCGCGATTTCCTCCGCCGCCGCCGCGGAGAGTTCCGATCGCTCTCGAACGCGGGGCTCGCCGCGATTGCCGCGATGCTCGCCGCCGGCTTGTTCGAATACAATTTCGGCGACTCGGAATTCCTGATGCTCTTCCTCGTCCTCGTGACCGTGCCGTACGCTGCCGAACGATCCGTGTCGTCCGCGTCGTCCGCGGCCTGATGCCGGCCGCGCCCGATCTCTCCGCGCTTCTCGACCGCGCCGCCGGGCGCCTGGTCCTGGTCGTCGGTGACCTGATGCTCGATCACTTCGTCATCGGCGCCGTCGATCGCATCTCGCCGGAAGCTCCGGTCCCGGTGGTGCGCTTCAACCACGAGGAATACCGGCTCGGCGGCGCAGCCAACGTGGCGCACAACATCGCCGCGCTCGGAGGCCGCGCGGAGATCGCCGGCATCGTCGGCAACGACGAGATCGGATCGCGGCTGATGACCGAGCTGCGGGACAAGAGGATCGGGACGGCAGCCGTCGTCGTCGACGAGGCGCGCGTGACCACGCGGAAGCTGCGGGTCGTGACGACGAGGAACCAGCAGGTTGCGCGGGTGGATTACGAGTCGGACGCCGAGATCTGCGGACCGATCGAAGAGCGTCTCGTGCAGCGCATCCGCGAAGCGGCGGCGCGCTGCGACGCCGTTCTCGTCTCCGACTACCTGAAGGGTGCGGTGACCCGCGCGGTCGCGCGGGCCGCCATAGACGGCGCGCGAACCCGACGAGTGCCGTGCCTGATCGATCCCAAGGTCTCCCATGTCGATTTCTACGCGGGGGCAACCCTCGTCACGCCGAATCATCACGAGGCGGAAGCCGTCACGCTGATGCGGCTTCGTACGTCGGCGGATGCCGCCGCCGTCGCACGCGCATTTCGCGAGCGCGCACGCTGCGACGGCGTGCTGATCACCCGCGGCGAGCACGGGATGTGGCTGCTCGGGCCGGACGGAGAGCACGATCTCCCGGCGGAAGCACGCGAAGTCTCGGACGTGACGGGGGCGGGCGATACGGTCATTGCCGCCATCGCGCTGGGACTTGCCGGCGACGGATCGCTCGCCGACGCGGCACGGCTGGCGAACAAGGCGGCCGGCCTCGCGGTCAGCCGGTTCGGGCCCGCGGCCATCAGCGCGCAAGACCTGAAAGCTGCGCTTGCGCGCTGATTGTCAATGCCCACCGTCAGATACGTCACGCTAGCCTACGGCGGTGTTCCGGCGGTCTACCGTCAATCCGTGATGCTGCTCGTGTCGCTCGTCGCCCACGCGCCGGAGCCGTATGAGCTGGTCGTCGCGACCGATCGTCCCGAACTCTACGTGTGGTTCGGCACGCGCGTCGAGATCGCGTACCTGGACGCGAGCCTGCTCGCAGCATGGCGCGGCCCGGAGCCGTTCTCGATGCGCCAGAAACTGGCGCTCATCCGAACCGCGTGGCCGGATACCGGTGCGATCGCGCTCCTCGACGCGGACGTGCTCGCACGCGGCAATCTGACGCTGTTCGTGGAGCGGCTCGCCCAGGGCGATCTGTTCATGCACCGCCCCGAGTACGTGTTGAGCGCCAGCCGCCGCTCGGGCAACCGGCGCCTCTGGCGTGCGCTGCGCGGCCGCCGTTTCGGTGACTGGACGATCCGATCGAACACCGAGATGTGGAACTCAGGCGTCCTCGCCGCGCGCGCGGAAGACCGGCCGCTGTTGGACCGCGCGCTCGAGCTGTACGATGCGATGGGGCAGGCTGGCGTCCGTCACTTCGCCACCGAGCAGCTCGTCGAGTCCATTGTCCTCTCCAGCACGGGCAGGCTGCGTGAAGCGGAACCCTGGTTCGCGCATTATTGGGGCAACCGTCACGGATATGACGCGGAGATCTCGCGTCGCCTCGCCGACGCTTTCATCGAAGGGTTGTCGGTGAAGGATGCGGCCGAGCGCCTCCGTCAAGATCCGATCGATCTGCCCGTCGAAATGCGGCCGACGCGCGCTCAGAAGGTCCGGCGTTACTTCGGCCGCTGACAGATCTCAGGGTTCCTCGAAGCTAGCTGCGCTTGTCCGAGCTGCGATATCCATGATTGCCGTGAGCGTGCTCTGCTCCTCCGCGACCTCTGCGTGAGGTCGTGTCAGTGACAGTCGTTCGTAATCAGCAACAGCTGCGGCAGCGGCTGGCGCGCGAGGACGTTCTTCAGCTTCACGTCGAACGTCTCATGCCGATAGAGCACGCACGCGCGCGAGCCGATCAACGGCGTCAGCGATTCGAAATCCTCGTCCGAGAGCACGGCGTACACGCGGCGGTTCGACTGCATCGCGTGCACGAACGGCTCTTCCTCGAAGTACTCGTCCACGTGGCGCCGCAGGTAGTAGACCATGCTCGGAAGCGCAACCTGGTAGTCCGCGACCACATCCGACGGACGGAGCCGCGGCTTCAGGATTTCGCCGATGACGGGCACCGGCTTGTAGCGCTCGAAATCCGGCAGCACTCGCAGCACGAACACGTAGTCCACGACGATCATCGTCGACATCAGCACGAGCGCCGACGCGGGCGTCTTCCATCGAAATGCGAGCACGGCCGCTCCAAGGCCGCCGACCAGCGCGGACGCGCCGATCGCAATCGTGCCGTGGAGCTCGTAAATGCGGCCTGCTGTTTCGAACAGCCACCACACGCCGGCCCCGGTAATCGCGAGCAGCAGCGCGGTCACGGCGAGCGTCCATCGAACCCACGACCGCCACGGGGGGTCGCAGAGGCCGCGCGCGAGCACCGCGCCTCCGAGCGCCGCGACCGCAGGAACGATGGGAAAGATATAGAGATCCTGCTTTCCCGCCGACAGCGAGAAGAACACCACGATCGCGACGATCCAGCACCACAGCAGCGTGTGCATCCGCTCGCGCGTACGGAGGAACCACGACGCGGCGGCAGCGAAGAGGAACGCGGAGATCGGGAACGAATCGCTGAGTACGACCGGCAGGTAGAAATCGATCCCGCGCTGCTGGCGGACGCCAAGACCAGACGTATACCGCTCCAGGTTCTCGCTGACGAGGAACGACAGGATGTGCGCCGAGCCGTGTTCCAGGTACAAGCGCACATACCATGGCAGGACGATCGCGAGAACGATCAGCGCGCCAACGGGAAGCATCATCTGGCGGATGCGGCCGAGCTCGCGGCGCAAGAGCAGGTAGAGCGCGAATGCGAGCCCCGGCAACACGATCGCGATCGGGCCCTTCGTCAGCACGCCGAGACCGACGGAGGCGTACATCAGCATCAGGTACTGGCGCCGGCGCTCGGGATAGACCTCGCTCAGGGCGAAGAACGTCAAGGTCAGCCCCATGAACGCCGTGATCCAGATGTCGATGAAGATCCGCCGCGCGAACATGACGAGCCGAGGCGCGGCAGCCAGCCCCACCGCAGCCCACAAGCCTCCCTCGCGACGGCCGTCGGCGGCCAGGCGCCCGAGGACGAACGCGCACGCGACGATGACGAGCGCGCCGAGCGCGATCGGAAACCGTTGCACGCCCACGGACACGCCGAACACCTTGTAGAACGCCGCGACAATCCAGTAGCTCAGAACCGGCTTGTTGAAACGCGGGAGGTAATTGAACGAGGGATTGATGAAGTCGTGCGCCTCGAGCATCTCGCGCGGCGTCTCGACGTAAAACGCCTCGTTCGCGTCCCAGATCGACGCCGCGCCGAGCGCTACGAAATAGACGGCCAGCGCGATCGCGAGAAGCAGCGGAAGCGCCGCCAGGCGCGGCACGATCCGCGGCGATCGGTCAGTGGCGGAAATGGCGCTTCCCCGTGAACACCATCGCCAGTCCGCGTTCGTCGGCGGCCGCGATCACCTCCGCATCCCTGACGGATCCGCCCGGCTGCACGACCGCCACCGCTCCGGCATCCGCGATCGCGTCCAGGCCGTCGCGAAACGGGAAGAACGCGTCCGATGCCGCCACCGATCCGGTCAGATTGCCGGAGGCCTTCAGGACGGCGACCTTCACGGCATCCACGCGGCTCATCTGCCCCGCGCCAATCGCCAGAGTGCGATCCGCGCCGGTGAAAATCACCGTGTTCGACTTGACGTGCGCGCACACGCGCCACGCGAACCGCAGCGCCTGCCACTCGTCAGCCGTGGGCTGACGCTTCGTGACAACGCGGAGGTCGGAGGTCGGCTTGCCCTCCGTAGCGCGCAGCGCGGAGGAGGGCCAGGGATCGCGCGCTTCCGTCACCATGTCGCTCGCCTGGGTCAGGATTCCCCCGGCAATGGACCGCACATCCCGCCGCTCGGCGCCCCTGACCCAGTCGAAATCCGTCGTCACCACGCGCATGTTCTTCTTTCCAGCCAGGATCTCCTGCGCCGCCTGCTCGACCCCGGGCGCGATCACGGCCTCGATGAACGTCGAGGTGATCGCCTGCGCGGTCTCGACGTCAATCACGCGATTCACGCCGACGATGCCTCCGAAGGCGGATAGCGGATCGGCCTCGCGCGCGCGCACGTACGCTTCGGCAATCGACGCGCCGGTCGCGGCGCCGCATGGGTTCGTGTGCTTGATCACGACCGCCGCAGGCTCTGCGAACTCCAGCACGATGCGGAGCGCGGCGTCGAGGTCGAGCAGGTTCGTATACGACAGCTCCTTGCCCTGATGGACCCTCCACTCCCCTTTCTCGCCGGGTGCGGCAAGCTGGATCCACTCCGCCGCCTGATGCGGGTTTTCACCATACCGGAGCATCCGCTTACGCTTGTCGAACCCCGGCTCGCGGATGAACCGCTGATCTTCCCATCGAACGGTCCCCAGCGTCTCCGCGATGAGCGTGTCGTACTGGGCCGTGTGCGCGAACGCCTTCTGCACGAGACTCAGACGGAAGTCCACCGAGGGTCCGCCGCTCTTCGCAAGCTCGCTCAGCACGCGATCGTAGTCGGCGGGATCGACGACGACGAGGACATCGCGGAAGTTCTTGCCGGCTGCGCGCACCAGCGACGGTCCGCCGATGTCGATCTCCTCTATCAGATTGTCGAACGGCGTGTCCGGGTTTGCCGCCGCCTTTGCGAACGGATACAGGTTCACGACCACGAGATCGATGGGCGCGATGCGCTGCGCGGCAATCGCCGCGAGGTCGTCCGGACGGTGGCGCCGCGCGAGGATACCGCCGTGGATGTTCGGATGCAGCGTTTTCACACGGCCGTCCATCATCTCGGGGAAGCCGGTCACGTCCGACACGTTGGTCACCGGCAGCCCAGCGTCGGCCAGGACCCTGGCGGTGCCGCCGGTGCTGATGAGCTCGACGCCGGCCTGCGTCAGTCCACGGGCGAACGTCACGAGCTCGGCCTTATCAGAAACACTCAGAATTGCGCGCATATCGAGGGATTTTCTTGACACACGGCGCCGTGCGCCTTTACTATGACCGCGGCGCTGGCGGGCCAGCGTCGTAAGCCGAGGCCGCGCACTCGCGGTCTTTTTTTATGTCCGGGGGCCCTGTCTGCCACGGCAGACGAGTCCCGTCCACTGCAAGGCAGGAAAAGTACGATGCGTATCACAGGCAAGGTCAAGTGGTTCAACAACGCCAAGGGTTACGGATTCATCGAGCGCGACGGCGGCAGCGATGTGTTCGTCCACTTCTCGGCGGTCCAGGGCAATGGCTTCCGGACACTGGAGGAAGGCCAGGCGGTCGAGTTCGAGATCGTTGACGGTCCGAAGGGCCCGCAGGCCGGCAACGTCACCAAAGCGAACTAGTTCTCCCGATCGGGATCGGGGGCGGCCGCCCGGCCCCTCCGGTCCCGGACGGTTACCCGGCGTCTTCATTCGCTCCCTTCACCGCGCGCACCGTAAAGTTCACCTTTCCTTCCTTCACCGCGACACGAAACGCTACTTCGTTGCTGCCGGCGTCGCGCAGCTTCGTGACCTGATCCTTCACCAGCGCCGCGAAGCGATGGAACGGGACGACGTCGTCGCCCGATTGGCGCCGCGCGTCCATCAGTGAATCGTACAGCGAATGGAGCTTGTCCATCTCGCGCATCGGATCGCGGAACGAGGTAGCGTGCAGCACCGTCACCTCGGCGGGCTTCGGCTTCGGCGGCGCTTTCGGGGGCGGCTGCGCGAACGGACCCGGACGTCCTTCCTCGCGCGCGCGCAGCCCGCGATCCCAGAGGTCCACGAACGTCTGGAAGCGCCGCTGCAGCGTGTCGAACTGAAAGCGATCGGCCGCCGACTGCATGTACATCCGATCGCAGCGCTTGACGAGCGCTTCGATCCGGCTGCGCGTCTCCCACGGCGGACGCGGCAGGCGACCGGCGAAGAACATGTTGTACTCCGCCTCGAGCTGCTTCAGGCCGGCCGCGAGCGCCTGGAGCTCTTTCTGAATGTCAGTCAGCTCGGGCATGCGTCAGCGAAACCCGCCACGGCCGACGGCCAATCACGAAGATCCCTAAGCCCACCAAGATCACGAAGAACAATATGGTTTCTTTGTGATCTTCTGACCTTCGTGATCTTCGTGAACAAGCCGTGGGCCGTGATCACTGGATCAAGAACCAAATGAGAGGAAGCCACAGCTCGCGCGCGTGGGGGACGGATCTGTCGTCGATCAGAACATCCGTCGCATCGAATCGGCCCACGATCTCGAACAGCTCGCGCAGGCGCACCGCGTTTTGCGGGTAGAACCGCGCACGGTGGCGGACGCCCGCGGGCGTCGAAAGCTCGCGGTACTCCGCGGAGGCGCGCGCCATCTCCAGCGCGCGCGCGTAGTCGTCCCCCTCGAACGCCGGGAACTCGAGGCTCACCGAGAACGGCCCCTTCGGCCGTCCGAACAGCGCCTCGGACAGCTCCGGACTGAGCGCCGCCAGCTCCTCGTCGGTCGGCGCCTCGGGCACGTCGACGTACGGCCAGAACCGCTCGAGCGGACGATAGTCCGGCACCGGCACCACCGGAGGATCGTTCTCTGAAGACATTAAAATCAGAATGTACTCCATGTCGCACCTGCGCGTCATTCCATCGATCGAGCTGCTGCGGCAGCGGCCCGACATGCAGCGGCTCGAGGCACGCTACGGACGCGAGGCGCTCGTCGACGCGCTGCGCGCCGAAACGGCGGCCCTGCGCGACCGGCTCGGCTCTGGCGCAATCGCGGCGGTCACGGTCGACGAGGCGGTCGAGGCTATCGAACGGGGCGCTGAATCCCGGCTGCGATTCGCGATGCGGCCGTCGCTCGCACCCGTCATCAACGCGACGGGGGTCATCCTGCACACGAATCTCGGGCGCGCGCCGCTGTCGGACGCCGCGCTCGCCCATGCCGCGCGCGTCGCACGGGGCTATACGAACCTCGAGTACGACGTCGAACGGGGAACGCGCGGCCGCCGCGACGTGCACGCATCACGCCTCATCGAGCGCCTCACCGGTGCCGACGCCGCCGTTGTCGTCAACAACAATGCCGCGGCCACGCTCCTCATGCTCGCGGCGCTCGCGCAGGGACGCGAGGTGTTGATCTCGCGCGGCGAGCTCGTCGAGATCGGCGGAGGATTCCGCGTTCCGGACGTCATGGCGCAGTCCGGCGCGATCCTGCGCGAGGTCGGCACGACCAACCGGACGCGCGCCGCCGATTATGCCGCCGCGATTTCCGACAGGACCGCCCTCATCCTGCGCGTCCACCCGTCGAACTTCCGCATCGAAGGCTTCTGCGAACGTCCGGACTTGAGCGCGCTCGTGGAGCTGGGGCGGCGATTCACAGTTCCCGTCGCGGAGGATCTCGGCAGTGGCTGGCTCGGATGGCCCGATCGCGACGACCTGCCGCCCATGCTTCGCGACGAGCCCGTTGTGGCGGAGAGCATCGCCGCGGCCGCGGACGTCGTGTGCTTCAGCGGCGACAAGCTGCTCGGCGGACCCCAGGCCGGCATCCTCGCGGGACGCGCCGACCCGATCGATCGCATTCGGCGTCATCCGCTGATGCGCGCGCTTCGCGTCGACAAGCTGACCTACGCGGCGCTCGAAGCGACGCTCGAGGCGTACGCGACGGGCCGGCGGGAAGACGTGCCGGTCATGCGGATGCTGGGTATGTCGGCCCGCGAGATCGGCGTCCGCGCCGACGCTCTCGTCCGCGCGCTCCAGGGATCGCGCTGGCGGGCAGCCGTCATCGACGGCGCGTCGACGATCGGCGGCGGAAGCGCCCCCGGCTCCGTCCTGCCGACCCGCCTCGTCACGCTGGCTTGCGATGGCTGCGGCGCCGATGCGATCGACGCGCGTCTTCGCGCCGCCGACCCTCCCGTCATCGGCCGGATCCTCGACGACAGCTTCGTCCTCGATCTCCGGACGGTCATGCCGGATCAGGATGAAGAGCTCGTGGACCTGCTGCGTGCGCTAGCGCCCTGACGCGCAACGGCGTATTCAAAATAAGTGTGGTTCTTCGTGGTCTTCGTGAGCTTCGTGATCTTCGTGATGAGCCGTCGGCCGTCACCTCAGAAAATCGTCTGTATTGACTGCAGCGCGTAGTCGAGCACGCGCGTCGGCAGGACGCCCAGGTAGAACGTCGCGAGCGTGGCGAGCCCGAGCCCGAACATGGCCTGCCGTGAAACTCTCGGTCGCTTCGCGGCCACGGCTTCTTCCGTCATGTACATCATGACGACGATGCGCAGATAGAAGAACACCGAGACGACGCTCGACAGGACGCCGATGATCGCCAGCGAGTAATGCCCGTCCTGCACGGCCGCCGCGAAGATGTACCACTTCGCGATGAATCCCGCCGTCGGCGGGAAGCCGCCCAGCGAGAGCAGGAACACCGTCATGAGCCCCGCCAGCGCCGGACGCGTCTTCCAGAGACCGGCAAAATCGCGAAGCTGATCGTGCGGATTCTCTGCCGTGCCCAGCAGCGCGACGATGCCCAGCGCGCCGAGATTGGCGACGGCGTATGCGAGCAGATAGAACAGGACAGCGGCCTTCCCGGCGGAGTTCGCGGCGACGATCCCGAGGAGCAGATAACCCGCGTGCGCGATGCTGGAGTACGCGAGCATCCGCTTCACGTTGTTCTGCAGCACGCCCACGACGGTCCCGACGATCATCGTGATGCCAGCGATCACCGAGAGCACCGGGACCCACTGCCCCTGCATCGGCTCGAGCGTCGAGAGAAAGACGCGCACGAACGCGCCGAATGCCGCCGCCTTCACGCCGGTCGACATGAACGCCGTCACGATCGTCGGCGCGCCTTCGTACGCGTCGGGCGTCCACATGTGGAACGGCACGGCGGAGACCTTGAACGCGAACCCGACCGCCAGCAACCCGACCGCGAGGAGCGCGAGCGTCGCGTGGGGACCGGA
>JAICSD010000249.1 GCA_025937075.1 Vicinamibacteria bacterium
AGCCCTCGACGCTCACCGGCTCGATCGGGGTGGTGCTCACGAAGTTCGTAATCGACGGCACGCTGAAGAAGCTCGGCATGAACATGGAGAGCGTGCAGCAGGGGAAGTACGCGGGCATTTACTCGCCGGTGAGGCCGTTCTCGCCAGAGGAGCGCGCGCGCGTCGCGCAGAGCATGCAGGCGACCTACGACGCGTTCGTCGAGAAGGCGGCGCAAGGGCGCAACACGACGCCGGAACGGATCGACGCCATCGGCCAGGGGCGCGTCTGGACGGGGCGTCAGGCGAAGCAGATCGGCCTCGTCGACGAGCTGGGCGGACTCGACCGCGCCGTCGCGCTCGCGAAGCAGCGCGCGCGGATCCCGCAGGAGTCCGAGGTGGAGCTGGTCGTATATCCGCCGAAGAAGTCGTTCTATGACGTGATTCGCAGCCCCTTCGGCGCGTCGGCGGGCTCGACAACGCTGGCGTCGCTGCTGGGATTCAACAATCCGCGTGTGATGCAGACGCTTGCCGCTCCGCTGCAGGTCTTCCGGCGCGGCGAGCCGCTCGCGCTGATGCCCAATGTGTTCGTGCGATAGCTGACGCGCGTCAATGCCGGCTGGATCGTGAGAATGCCGGTTCGCTAGCGCTGCACGCGTCCCGATGCATCCCCCTTCGCGAGCGCATCGACTTCGCCGACGGTGACACGATTGAAGTCGCCCGGAATGGTCTGCTTCAGCGCGCTCGCGGCAACCGCGAATCGGAGCGCGTCCTCCGGCGCGCGTCCGGACACGAGCGCGTAGATCAAGCCGCCGGCGAAACTATCGCCTCCTCCGATGCGATCGACCAGCCGGACCATGTAGCGCTGGCTGCCGTGAAGCGTCGCGGCTCCGTTCTCCCACAACACGCCGCTCCAGCCGTTGTCGCTCGCCGACACGCTTTCCCGCAGCGTGATCGCCACCATCGACGGCCCGAGCTCGCGCGACACGCGGGCGGCCGCATCGCGATAGCCGGCGATGTCGAGCGACCCGCCCGTCACGTCGGCTCCTTCGACGTGAATGCCAAGGACCGACTGCAGGTCCTCTTCGTTCGCGATGACGAGATCCACGTCCTTGACGAGCGGTCGCATCACCGCCTGCGCCTGCGCTTCGGTCCACAGCTTCTTGCGGAAGTTCAGGTCGACGCTGATCCGTGCCCCGGCCTCTCTTGCCGCGCGGACCGCGTCGCGCGTGGCCGCGGCCGCTTTCTCGCCAATCGCCGGGGTGATGCCGGTGAAATGAAACCACGCGGCGCCTTGCATCACAGGTTCCCAGGCGATGGCATCGGGAGGAACATCGCTGATCGCCGACCGCGCCCTGTCATAGAGCACCGTGGAGGCGCGCTGGCTCGCGCCGGTTTCGGTGAAATAGATGCCGATCCGATCGCCGCCGCGCGCGACGAAGTCGGTGCGAACGCCTTCGGCGCGCAGCATGCGCACGGCCGCATCGCCGATCGCGTTTGCGGGGAACCGCGTGACGTAATAGCTGTCCAGGCCGAACTGTGCCAGGCTGACCGCGACGTTCGCTTCACCGCCGCCGAACGTCGCCTGCAGGACCGGCGACTGGAGCAGCCGCTCGAATCCTGGCGGGCTGAGCCGCAGCATCAGCTCCCCGAACGTGACGACCTTGTGTGCCACGCGCTCCACCTATGCTGTCTTCCTGACCGAGGCCACGCTCGCGACGATGCGCTTCGCGTTCGCCGTGATGACCTCGAAGCGTCCCTCGTCGATCGCGGCGGCGTCCAGCAGCGCCGAGCCGACCCCGACCGCGACGGCACCCGCGCGAATCCAGTCGCCCGCGTTGTCGAGCGTGACGCCACCGGTGGGCATCAGCTTCAGCTGCGGCATCGGCGCGCGGATGTCCTTGATGAACTGAGGTCCCAGCGCCGTCGCGGGGAAGACCTTCACCAGATCGGCGCCGCGATCGTGCGCGTCGAGGATCTCGGTCGGGGAGAAGCAGCCGGGACACACAGGGACGCCGCGCTCGTGGCAGACGTCCATGACCTCGGGACGAAACACGGGCGCGACGACGAACCGTGCGCCCGCGTCGATGACGGCACGGGCGGTGTCGGCGTCGAGGACGGTCCCCGCGCCGAACAGGAAGTCCGGCGGCAGCGCGGGCGCGATCTCCGCGATCATCGCGACAGCATTGGGCACCGTCATGGTGACTTCCATCACCTTCACGTCGCCCTCGGCGATCGCGTCGATCACGGCCCGCAGCCGTCGCGGATCGCGGATGCGGATGACCGCGACGATTCCGAGCTCCTCGATTGCGCGAACGACGGATGCTCTCGTCTGCACGGTCGTCATCGTCCCATCCATCCACCGTCCACGACGAGCACGTGCCCGTGGACGTAGTCAGAAGCCGAAGAAGCGAGGAACACGGCCGCACCGCCCAGATCGTCGGGCACGCCCCACCGGCCGGCCGGAATGCGCGCCGTGATCTGCCCGCGCCGGACCTCGTCGTCGTACAGCGCACGCGTGTTGTCGGTGCGCATGTAGCCGGGCGCGATGCCGTTCACGTTCACGCCGCGTCCTGCCCACTCGTTCGCGAGCGCCTTCGTGAGCTGGGCGACGCCGCCTTTCGCCGCGGCGTACGCGGGCACGCGGATGCCCCCCTGGAACGCCAGGAGCGACGACACGTTGATGATCTTGCCGCGCCCCTTCGCGAGCATGTGCCGTCCGGCGGCGCGGGACAGGCGGAACGTGCTGGAGAGATCGATTTCAATCACAGCGTCCCAGTCCTCGTCGGAGTACTGGTCGGCGTCGGCGCGACGGATGATGCCGGCGTTGTTGACCAGAATGTCGAGGCCGCCGAGTTGTTCGACGATGCGCGGCACGAGCGTGTCGGTCTGTGCGCGGTCGCGAAGGTCCGCGACGACCGAAATCGTCCGGACACTGCCGCCGATCGCCGCCATCGTCGCTGAAGATTCGCGTTCGCTCGCATGCAGGGCCACGTCGGCGCCGGCCGCCGCGAGCGCCCGCGCGATTGCCGCGCCGAGTCCGCGCGAGGCGCCCGTCACCAGCGCCACGCGGCCCGTGAGATCGAACGCGTGCGTCACCGCGTTGCGCGGCCCGCGTCGATGCCCGATCCGCCGCCGCTGAAGTCGGGGTGCACGTTGACGACCCCGAACAGACGATCCTCACGCTCGCGGTTGGCGGACATCATCCATAGAAAATTGATCGATCCGCCGGGCGCCGCCACGTTTGGATGATAGCCCTGCGGCATCAGGACGATGTCGCCTTCGTGGACGATCGTGGCGAGCTCGGGCTCGTCGGATGAGGCGTACACGAGCTGCACGCCGAACGCCGGGCGCGGCATGTCGATATAGAGGTACGCCTCTTCCGCGAGCTGCGCGTGCTCGTGCGGCGGCCACGACGTCCAGTTGCCTGGCGCGCTGAACGTGACACCGGCCATGATGCGCCCGGCGTCGACGTTCTTTCCGATCAGGATGTTCAGCTCGCGGCGCGACGCATCGCCGCCCGCCTTGAAGTGCAGGCCGCTGTCGCGCTGAACGTCCGCGTACGAGACGAATTGCAGCGGGTAGTTCCCGGTCACGGGCGCCGAGATCTCCGCGAGGTCGCATCCGTCAGGGCCAGCGCTGACGCTGAAGGTCGACTCGCGCGGCACGTACAGCGCGTCGTACGGCTTCAGCGTGAACGACTGTCCATCCACCGCGACGCGCGCTTCGCCCTCGAGGCTCACCAGTCCGGTTTCACGATCCTGCGTATCGACGGCGAGCGCGGACGTATTCCCGTCGAGAATGATCCGGCCGTAGTGGAGATGCTGCGCCGCGGTTTTCCCCGGGGCGACGCTCTCGGTGCGCCCTTTGCGCGCGTCGGTGTCGCGGATGATGCAGGTGCGCGGTTCGATGGCAGGAATCGCCATGTCAGGCCTCGTCGTGAATCCAGCGGTGGGAGGGGTCTTCGTGCAGCGCCATTCTGCGTTCCACGCCCGCCATCGCCCACAGGTAATAGAGGCGATAGCCGGGCGGCGCCGAGACGGGATGGTAGCCGTATGGGAGCAGAACGGCATCCCCGTCGCGCACGGTATGTGTGAGGCACTCGCCGTCGGCCGTGTACAGCATCTGGTGCCCGAATCCCTGGGGCGGCGTGATGCGGTAGTAGTAGACCTCTTCGAGAACGGGCTCGCCGTCCCGGCCGTCGTGCTTGTGCGGCGGAAAACTGCTCCAGTGTCCGGGAGGATTGAACGTCTCGCCAACCATGAGCCGCCGCACGTGCGCATCGGTCACGAAGATGTCGTGCACTTCGCGCGCGTAGGTCCCGCGCCCGCGCGGGCTGACGCGGACGTCCTCGGGACGCGCCGCGGCGGGCTCGCCGCCCTCGGGCGCGGGCGTCGAGACGAAGATCGCTTCGAGCGGCGCCTCCGCGGTGACCGTCAGCGGCATGCCGGTTGGCAGATACAGCGCGCTCGCGCGTTCGGAGAAGACGCCGCTACGCGTCAGCGTCCATTCGCGGTGCGACGTCTTGAACGTGCCGCGCCCCTCGAGCAGCACGATGACGGTCTCTTCGCCGGACAGGTGATAGCGGTGCGTGCCGCCGGCGGGCAGCCGCAGCCGCGAGCTCGTCAGCTCGCGGGCGCCCCCCTCGCCACGGCGCTGCAGGTTCTGCAGTCCATCGATGCGGCGAACTCGATACAGGGTGTCGGTCAACATGGCGGGAGTCCCGAATCCCGAAGCTTAGTCTTGCGGCTGGCGGGTGCGCAAGCGAGGGCGCGGAGGCAGCAGAGGACGGTCTGCCCTTGGCGAACTCGGCGTGAGATCCGTCGCTGACACGACAGGACCGCACTCACTTGACAATCCAGTGGAGCGCGTGCCATCGTTTGCTCCACTGCAATGTCCAGTGAAACGGATTCCGTGCGGCTGCTGCAGGGGACGCTCGATCTCATCGTCCTGCGCGCGCTGGCGACGATGGGACCGCAGCACGCCTATGCGCTGGCCGCGCGTCTCGAGCAGGTCGCCGATCATCCGTTTCCGCTCAATCAGGGCACGCTCTACGTGGCGCTCGTGAGGCTCGAGCAGCGCGGCTGGATCAAGGGGACGTGGAGCAGGACCGAGGCGAACCGCGACGCCAAGTACTACGCGCTCACGAAGCGCGGCGCCGCGGCGCTCGAACGCGAAACGCAGAAGTGGCGGCGTCTGGCGGGCTTCGTCGACAAACTGCTGTTGGACGAGCCGACATGAACTCTGCACTGCGCCGGTTCGTCTGCCGGGTGGTGGCGTTGCTGCAGTCCGGGCGCGCGGATCGGGAGCTGGATCGCGAGGTCACGTCCCACATCAGGATGCTTGCCGACGAATTCGAGCGCGAGGGCATGACTCCGTCCGACGCCGCCCTTGCGGCGCGGCGGCGCGTGGGCCGCCTCGATTCGATCAGAGACCAGCAGCGGGATGCCCGGTCGTTCGCCTGGCTCGAAGACACGCGGCGCGATCTCCAGTACGCGATTCGGGCGCTTGCACGATCCCCGGGATTTACGCTCGCGGTCGTGCTCACGCTCGCGCTCGGGATTGGCGCGGTCACCGCAATCTATACGGTGATCTACAACGTCCTGCTGAATCCGCTGCCATATCGCGATTCGCACCGGCTCGTGAACGTGCTGGTGCAGGACCCGCAGACGGGCCGCTCGCGCCCGAGCTTTTCCCCGTCGGAGTTTCTCGATTTCAAGGAACACAGCACCGTGTTCGAGGACGTCATCGGTCCGTCAGGGGACAGCGTCATGTACGCGATGGCCGATCGGGTCGAGGTGCTCCGCGCCGTGTGGGTGACGCCGAACTTCTTCGATTTCATGGGCCTGCCACCGTTGCTCGGCAGGGTTCCAGCGCCAATCGAGATCACCGCAGACTCTATGCCTGTCGTCGTGCTGCGCCACCGTGCCTGGGTGCGCTACTTCAATGCCGATCCCGACATCGTGGGCCAAACGATCCGGTTGAGCGGCGAGCCGTACGTCGTGGCGGCCGTGATGCCGCCCCGGTTCACGTGGCATGCCGCCGACGTTTGGGGGCCGCGCCCCGTCCGGCCCGGACCGGCGGGGCCCGGCAACCCCGTTCGTAATTTCCAGGCGCGCCTGAAACGAGGCGTGACGATGGCGGAGGCGGAGGCGCAGCTGAACGTGATTGCGGCGCGGCGTGCGCGCCAGCATCCGGCCGAGTATCCGCCGCAGGTCCGGATGCAGGTCGCGAACATCATCGAGTACACGCTGGGGCCGTTCAGCCAGACCTTGTACATCCTGCTCGCCGCCGTCGCGCTGCTGCTGCTGATCGCGTGCTGCAACGCGGCGAACATGCTGCTCGCGCGGGCCAGCGCGCGCGAACGTGAGATGAGCATTCGTGCGGCCCTCGGCGCCGGCCGCGGCCGCATCTTCCGGCAACTGCTGGTCGAGAGCATCCTGCTGTCGCTGATCGGTGCGGCGGCTGGATGCCTGCTCGCGTATGCGGGCACCGGCGCAATCGTGCGGCTGCTCCCTCAGACTCCGCTGCCGGGCGAAGTCGACATCTCGCTGAACGCGCCCGTGCTGGCCGTGAGCCTCGCGGTCGCCGTGGGTGCGGCGCTGCTCTTCGGCATGGCGCCGGCGCTGTACAGCGCCCGCAAGGATGTCGTTGACGCGCTCAAGAGCGGCGGCAGGGGGATCAGTGCATCTGGCAGTCGGCTGCGGGGCGCCCTCGTGGCGATCGAGATCGCGGTCTCGCTGGTTCTGCTCCTCGGAGCCGGGCTGTTGATGCGTACGTTCGTG
>JAICSD010000432.1 GCA_025937075.1 Vicinamibacteria bacterium
GAGGATTGGGGATTGAGGATTGGGGATTGAGGATTGGGGATTGAGGATTGGGGATTGAGGATTGGGGATTGGGGATTGGGGATTGGGGATTGGGGATTAGCGATTAGGGATTCGGATTGTTCCGGCGGTCCCAGATCAAACGCAGCCCCTCGAGCGTGAGATTGGGCTCGACGTGCTGAATCGCCGTACTCTCACCGGAGAAGACGTCCGCCAGCCCACCCGTCGCGATCACGGTCGCCCTCGTCCCGTCTTCGAGCTCGCTCCGCGTCCGCCGCACGAGCCCGTCGACCATCTCGACGTAGCCGAAGAACAGCCCTGACTGCATCGCGCCCACCGTCGTCTGGCCGATGGTTCTCTCGGGCTTTCGTACGTCGACGCGCGGCAGGCGAGCCGCGCGCTGGAACAGCGCGTCCGCCGAGATGCCGATGCCGGGACAGATGATGCCGCCAAGATACTCGCCGCGCTTCGAGATGACGTCGAACGTGGTGCCCGTTCCGAAATCGACGACGATCAACGGTACGGAGCCGGCGCGGCCGTACTTGTCCCAGGCGGCGACGGCGTTGACGATCCGGTCCGCGCCGACGTCGCCGATGGGCGTGTAGTGGACGGGCATCCCGGCATTCAACGCGTCGACCGTGAGGGGCGTCAGGCCGAAATACCGTTCGGCCATCTCCTCCATCGGTCGGGTGAGCGTAGGGACCACTGAGGCGAGCGCGACGCCGGAAAGCTTCGAGACGTCGACGCCCGTCTGTTCGAAGAGTCCGTTGACGAAGATGCCCATTTCGTCCGCGGTGCGTTCGCGCAGCGCCGCAAGCCTCCAGCTGTGGGCGAGGCGGGCACCATCGAAGACGCCGATGGTCACGTTGGTGTTGCCGACGTCTATCGCGAGCAGCATGGGGTCGTCATAGCCAGCGTACCTCTCCCGACAGAATTCGAACCAGCCCGGCGCTGGTCTGCATCAGGAGCGCACCATCAGAGGCGATGCCCGCGGTCGTTCCGCGAAGCGTGCCTTCGGGAGCATCCCATTCGATCGGGGCGCCGTGCGCCGCAGGAGCCCGGGCCAGCCATTCCGCCAGGAGCGCTGGGGGTCCGCGGCGTGTCAGACGATCCACCGTCTCGTTCAGCGCCGCGAGCGTGTGCGCGAGAACGCCGCCGGCCTCCACCTCGCGTCCAAGCTCGACCTCGATTGCGGTCGCGCGGTCCGCCAGTTCGGGCGGAAACGCCGTTCGCCGCAGGTTGATGCCGTATCCGAGGACGACATATGGCGAGCCGTCGATTGCGGCTGACGCTTCGGCCAGAATGCCCGCGAGCTTGCGTCTCGACCGGAACGACCGGCCCGGCGCGATGATGTCGTTCGGCCACTTGATCTCGACGGGGAGTCCTGTCGCGGACTGGATGCCGTTCGCGACCGCGACGCCCGCCGCCAGCGTGATCCACGGGATGATCTGCAGGCGGCGCAGGATTGTCGACACATACAATCCGGCGCCTGGCGGCGAGAACCAGATGCGGCCCAGACGCCCGCGCCCCGCCGTCTGCGCAGCGGCGACATACGTCGTGCCTTCCGCTTCGCCCCGCTCCGCCGCCCGGCTGGCAAGATCGTTCGTGGATCCGGCTTCCGCGAAATAGTGCACGCGGCGTCCGAACACGCCTCGCTCCGCCGCGGTGCGCTCGAGCGCGTCGGCGAGGTCCCGCGGAAGGTCAGTCGTTCGCGTCGTCGTAACGTTTGCGCCTCGTCGTCGCACGCGCATCTGACGATGCGCGCTACTCAGGTTCCAGCTCGAAGCTGAGATCCACGGCGGGCGCCGAATGCGTCAGCGCGCCGACGGACACGTATTCCGCCCCGGTCGACGCAAGCTGCGCGACGCGATCCAGCGTGACGCCACCGGAGATCTCCACCTTGGTGCGCCCTCGCGTCCGGCGGACGGCTTCACGCATCTGTTCGAACGGCAGGTTGTCGACGAGGATGATATCCGCGCCCGCTTCGATCGCTTCGTTCACTTGATCGAGACTCTGGGCTTCGACCTCGATCGGCATCTCGAGCTTTCGGTCGCGCATCCGCCGCACTGCGGCCCCGACGCCGCCCGCCAGCCGAACGTGGTTGTCCTTGATCAGCACCCCGTCATCGAGCCCAGAGCGATGATTGGTGCCGCTGCCCGCGCGGACGGCATATTTCTCGAGGACGCGCAGGGTCGGGGTTGTCTTGCGCGTGTCGAGAATCGTGATGCGTCCTCCCGCAGCATCGACGAAGCGCCGTGTCAGCGTGGCGATGCCCGAGAGGCGCTGCAGAAAATTGAGGGCGGTCCGCTCGGCGGTGAGCATCGAGGCCGCCAACCCGTGCACGTCCGCCACGACGTCGCCGGAAGCGCAGCGCTCGGCGTCGCCTCGCCTGACACGCACCGTGCAGCCCGGATCGAGCTGACGAAATGCCTCGGCGGCGACGTCGAGTCCGGCGATCACGCAGTCGCACTTCGCGAGGATCGTGCCGCGCGCACGAAGATCCGGCGGGACGGTCGCGTCCGTCGTCACGTCGCCCCAGCCGAGATCTTCGGCAAGCGCCCGGCGGACGATCTCGCGATACAGCGCGGGGTCGAGAGGCTGGAACGGAAGCGTCCTCATACCGAGGTCGGGCTCGGCGCATTCTCCGGCGGCGCGAGCTCGACGATCACACTGAACGCATCGTCCGGCTGGACTTCGAGGTGGCGAATCAAGCCGGCCGCACGCAGATCTGCTTCCGCGCGATCCAGCAGCGGATGCTGCTGATCGGGCAGCCGGACCGCCGCGCGCGCCACGGGCGTTTTGAGTGGCCGCTGCTCCTCGGACTTCTTCTTGCGGATCTCGCCGAGAACAGCCGCAGCGAGATCGAGCGTCTGGATGTCCTCATCGCGCTCGCCGCCTGCAGGTTCGAACAACTCCGCGGGCTCGGGCCACCGCGCGACGTGAATCGATCCGTCGTGGCACCATGACCAGACCTCTTCGGTCACGAACGGAAGGAACGGCGCGAAGAGCCGCAGCAGCGCCGAAAGGGACGTGAAGAGCGCGGTGTTCGCCGATCCCGCGCCCGCGGCGCCCTGATCGCCGTAACGGCGCGACTTCACCAGCTCCAGATAGTTGTCGCAGAAAAACCAGAAGAGCGACTCGGATCGCTCGAGCACACGAGAATAGTTGTAGTCCTCGAGGTCGCGCGTCGATTCGCGCACGAGGCGTCCGACCATCCCCAGCATGCCGCGATCGACGGCTTCTGTCACGGGCCCTTGCGGCTCGGGGCCCGCGAGCACGAACTTCGACGCGTTGAGCAGCTTGATCGCCAGCCTCCGCCCCACGCGCATCTGCCCCGTGTCGAACGCCGTGTCGGCGCCGGGACGTCCGCTGGCCGCCCAGTAGCGCACGCCATCCGACCCGTGCTCCTGCAGCAGCGCCATGGGCGTGACGACGTTCCCCTTGGATTTCGACATCTTCTTGCGATCCGGATCGAGGATCCACCCGGATATCGCGGCATGACGCCACGGGAGCGTGTCGAACTCCAGGTGCGACCGGAGGACCGTCGAGAACAGCCACGTCCGGATGATGTCGTGCGCCTGCGGACGCACGTCCATGGGAAACACCCGCGCGAAGAGATCCGGATCGTCCAGCCAGCCGCCTGAAATCTGCGGCGTCAGCGACGACGTCGCCCAGGTGTCCATCACGTCCGGATCGCCGGTGAAGCCGCCGGGCTGGTCGCGCTGGTCCCCGCGGAAGCCCTCGGGCACGTCGCTCGACGGATCGATCGGAAGCCGCCCTTCAGCCGGCAGGATCGGGTGCGCGTAGTCGCGGCTGCCGTCTGGGAGCACCGGATACCAGATCGGGAACGGCACGCCGAAGAACCGCTGCCGGCTGATGCACC
>JAICSD010000252.1 GCA_025937075.1 Vicinamibacteria bacterium
CTCCGCCCCTCGGACTCCCCAACACGCTCACTCGGTCGCCGCTTCGCCGGCTCCCTCCGTTCGCGTGGCTCGCTCACTTCGCTCGCTCGCTCATGCAGGCACTCGTGTAGTCGCCGCGGTAAGAGTATTCCGCAGCAGCATCGCGATCGTCAGGGGTCCCACCCCGCCCGGAACCGGTGTGAGCGCACCGGCTACGGACGCGACCTCCGGATGCACGTCGCCGATCACGATCGATCCACGCCGTTCGAAGGCCTCCAGCCGCGGAGATGAAGGGCCGAGGAGACGTTCCACGATCGTACGATCCGTCACCGGGGTCGTCCCCACATCTATTACGACCGCGCCGGGTTTGACGAACGCGCGCGTCACGAATCCCGGCCGGCCGATTGCGGCAATCAGGAGATCCCCGCGCGCAGCGGTTGCCGGCAGATCGGGCGTCTTCGAATGGCAGATCGTGACGGTCGCGTCGCGTTGCAGCAGCAACAGGCTCATCGGCTTGCCGACAATGTCACTGCGTCCGATGACGACGGCGTGCCGGCCGCCAATCTGGATGCCCGATCGGTCGAGTATCTCGATGACGCCCGACGGCGTGCACGGTTTGAGCGCCGCGCGCCCCTGCACGAGCCGTCCGACGTTGACGGGATGAAAGCCGTCGACGTCTTTGTCGGGATCGATCGCATCGAAGACGCGCTGCGTGGCTCCCCTCCCGAGCGCCGCCGGCAGCGGTGACTGCACGAGAATGCCGTCGTGGCGATCGCTGCGATTCAGGCGATCGACCGCGCGGAGAACCTCATCGAGCGATGCGGTCTCCGGCAAGCGCTGCAGATCGACCCAGAGGCCCGTCTCGCTTCCCGCTTTGACCTTGTTGCGGACGTAGACCTCCGATGCGGGATTGTTGCCCACGAGCAGGATGCCGAGGCCCGGCGGCCGCCCCGACCGCGAGGTGAACGCCTGAATCTCCGGCAGCGCCTCCGACCGAACCTGCGCCGCGATCTCCTGTCCGCTGAGAAGCCTTGCAGTCATGTCGTGGTACGCGTGCCAGTCGTTCCCCCCGAGAGCGCCGCACCCTCGAGCTCGCGCAGGCTGCCCGTCCGGCCCAGCACCACCAGGTCGTCGCCGGCGCGCATCGCGGTTTCCGGCGGCGGGTTGAAATCCATCTGGCCGTCAGCCCGCCTGATGCCGACCACGACCACGCCGAAGCGCTGCCGGACGCCCGCTTCCACGAGCGTACACCCATCGAGGCGCGATCCCGGCATGATGCGCACCTGCTCGAGATTCAGATCGAGGTTGTCCGACGAGGTGGCGAGCTCGACGAAGTCGACGACGGCCGGCCGCAGTGCCGTCTGGGCGAGCTGCAAGCCGCCGATCTGGTACGGCGAGATGACGCGATCGGCGCCCGCGCGGCGCAGCTTGACGCGCGCGTCTTCCGTCTCCGCGCGTCCGATGATGAACAGATCCGGCCGCAGCAGGCGCGCGCTGAGCACCGCGTAGACGTTCTCCGCGTCCGTGCTGACGGCGGCGATGAACCCGCGCGCCCGGTCGATCCGCACGCGCCGCAGGACCTCCTCGCTCGACGCGTCCGCTTCCACCGCGAGATAACCGGTCTCGAGCGCGGACTGCATGCGATCGATATTGCGTTCGACGACGACGAACGGGACGTTCTGGCGCGAGAACTCGCGCGCGATAATCTCGCCCATGCGGCCGAAGCCGCACAGGATGAAGTGCTGGTTCAGATCGTCGAGCATCCGCGCCTGCCGCCGCCGCCCCATGCGGCCCACGAGCTGCCCCTCGGCCAGGAGCGCCATGAACAGCGTGAACGCGTAGAAAAACGAACCGACGCCGCTGAGCAGAATGACAACCGTGAAGACCTCACCCGCACGGGTCATCGGGTGCACTTCCCGGTACCCGACGGTCGTGACGGTGATCACCGTCATGTAGAACGCGTCCCACCAGCTCCATCGCTCGATCAGCACATAGCCGACAGTGCCGGCCAGGATGACAGTGGTGATGACGAAGGCGACCACCCGCCATCCGGCCCACCACGGCAGCGTCCGGCCGGTCGCGGCATCTTCACGCGCCCGCGCCGCCGTCAGCCTGGCCATACGAGGCGCGCGTTGGCTACGGATTCCGGCACGTTGTCCGCGTCGTCCGCGTCGTCCGCGGCCCTAGCGCCTCCCGGCGGCTGCGCTCGCGCGGCTGCCATGCCGCAGCACGCTGTGCTTCTCTCCGTACAGGAAGTACACGACGATCCCCAGCACCATCCAGATGATGAGCCGTTCCCAGGTGGGTCGCGGCAGGCTCGCCATGAGCGCGAACGAGACGAGCGCCGCGAGAATCGGCACGAGCGGGACGAACGGCGTCCTGAACGGCCGCTCCAGATCCGGACGCTTGCGCCGCAGCACGATGACGCCGATCGAGACGATGACGAATGCGAGCAGCGTGCCGATGCTCACGAGCTCACCCAGGATGCCGATGGGCGTGAATCCCGACGCCAGCGACACCGCCACGCCGGTCACGATCGTCGTGACGTACGGCGTCCGGAACCTCGGATGAATCTTCGACGCCCATCCCGGGAGCAGGCCGTCCTTCCCCATCGACATGAACACGCGCGGCTGGCCGAGCATCATCACGACCATCACCGAGCTGAGGCCGGCGATCGCGCCGAGCTTCACGATGTAGGGCATCAGATTCATGAGCCCTTGCCAGCTCGTGCCCGCCGCCTGCGCGCGCGCCGCGTCGACCGCGACCGCCATCGGCGCCGCAACGCCAAGCTGCGTGTACGGCACCAGGCCGACCATGACGCCCGAGACGAGAATGTAGAGGATCGTGCAGATGACGAGCGAGCCGAGGATGCCGATCGGCATGTCACGCTGCGGATTGCGCGCCTCCTGCGCTGCGGTGGAGACGGCGTCGAAACCGATGTAGGCGAAGAAAATCACGCCCGCGCCGCGCATGATGCCGCTCCAGCCGAACTGCCCGAACGAGCCGCCGTTGGGTGGAATGAATGGATGCCAGTTCGCCTTGTTCACGAACATCGCGCCCGCAGCAATGACGAGCAGGACGACGGCGACCTTGACGATGACGATCGCCGAGTTGACGGACGCGGATTCCTGGATCCCGACGACCAGCAGGATTGTCACGAGCACCGTGATGATCACCGCGGGCAGATTGAACACCGCCGTCGCGACGCCGCCGTCGGGCAGGATCACCTGAGTGCCTGGGGCGCCACTCAAGGCCGCGGGAAATGTAATCCCGAGATCGTGCAGAAAGCTGATGACGTAGCCGGACCATCCGACCGCGACCGTCGCGGCGCCGAGCGCGTACTCGAGGATCAGGTCCCACCCGATGATCCACGCGATGAATTCACCGAGCGTCGCGTACCCGTAGGTATACGCCGATCCCGCGATGGGTACCGTCGACGCGAACTCGGCGTAGCACAGACCGGCCAGCGCGCTGGCAAGCCCCGCCAGGACCATCGACAGGACGATCGCCGGCCCCGCGTAGGCGGCGGCCGCCTGTCCCGTGAGGACGAAGATACCGGTGCCGATGATGGCGCCGATACCCAGCGAGACCAGGTTGACCGGTCCGAGCACGCGCTTCAGACCGTGTTCGCTGTCGTGTGCCTCGGCCTTGATCTGATCGAACGGTTTGGTCGCGAGAATGGACATGTCTGTTTCGGTTCTAAGATTCTACGGTTCGACGGTTCGACGGTTCTACGGTTCACGGCGCGCAAAGAGCATACACCGGGGAGAACCCCAGAACCCGAGAAGCCTAGAACCTCAGAACCTCCAGATACCGCTTGACCCTCTCTTCCGGATCTCCGCCCTCGAGCAAATCCGAGATCACCGCGACGGACGAGGCGCCGGCGGCCAGCACGTCGGGCGCGCGCTCGAGCGTGATGCCGCCGATGGCGACGACAGGCCGGCCTCCGGCGGCGGCACGGCGGACGAAATCGAGCCCGCGCGCCGCATATCCGGTGTCCTTCGTCGCGGTTCCGAAAATCGGACCGGCGGCGATATAGGTGGCGGTCGTTCGAAGCGCGGCCGCGACCTGATCGTCACCGTGCGTCGACAGTCCGACGATCGCCCGGCGTCCGATCAGCGCCCGCACGGACTCGACGGGCAGGTCATCCTGGCCGACGTGAACGCCGTCGGCATGTGCAAGGCGTGCGATATCCGCTCGATCGTTGATGATGACCTGCGCGCCGACGGCCCGGGCGCGATGGACGATCGCTTCGGCGAGCGCCAGACGCGCGGCACCCGACGGCGACTTGTCGCGCAGCTGCATCAGCCGGACGCCCCCGCGGAAACAGGCGTCCGCGACGCGCAGCGGATCGAAGCCGCGCGCCTCGCAAAGAGCGGTATCGATAATCGCGTAGAGAGGGCTCAGACGGCTTCAGCGAGTCCGGCGCCGCCGCGCTTGCGCTCGGCGGCGTAGCGTTCCATGAACGACGTGCCGAGGCGGCCGGCCGCGAAGTCCGGCTCCGCCAGAAGCTTGAGATGCAGCGGAATCGTCGTCTTGATCCCGTCGATCACCGTCATCTCGAGCGTGCGCCGCATGCGCGCGATGGCTTCCTGGCGGTCGCGGCCGTGCACGATGATCTTCGCAACGAGGGAATCGTAGTACGGCGAGACCGTGCACTCGGAGTGCGCGAACGTATCGACGCGCACGCCCGGGCCGCCCGGGACGCTGAACGCGTGGATCACGCCCGGCGACGGCGCGAACGTGTCCGGATCCTCGGCGTTGATGCGGCACTCGATCGCGTGGCCGTTGAAGGTGACGTCTCCCTGCTTGAACGAGAGACGCTCTCCTGCCGCGATCCGGATCTGCTCCTTCACGATGTCGATGCCCGTGATGAACTCCGTCACCGGATGCTCGACCTGCACGCGCGTGTTGACTTCGAGGAAGTAGAAGTTCTGGCGGTCGTCGAGCAGGAACTCGAAGGTGCCGGCATTCGTATACTGCACGGCCCGGGCGGCATCGACGACGGTGCTTCCGAGCTTCCGCCGCATCTTCTCCGTGACTGCGACTGACGGCGCTTCCTCGAGCAGCTTCTGATGGCGCCGCTGAATCGAGCACTCTCGCTCGCCCAGATGCACCACGGCGCCGTGGTGATCCCCGAGCACCTGGAACTCGATGTGCCGCGGGTTCTCGACGTACTTCTCGAGGTAGACGTCGCCGACGCCGAAGGCCGCCTCCGCCTCGCGCTGGGCCATCTTGAGCGCCTTCCCGAGCTCCCCCGCGTTGCGGATGACGCGCATCCCGCGGCCGCCGCCGCCAGCCACGGCCTTGATGATGATCGGATATCCGAGATCTTTCGCGATGCGGGCGGCGCGCTCTTCGCTGTCGACCGGGCCGTCGCTCCCCGGCAGCACGGGAACACCCGCCTTGCGCATCGCACGGCGTGCGCGCGCCTTGTCGCCGAGCAGCCTGATCACGTTCGGCGTCGGACCGATGAACTTGATGTGGCACGCCTCGCAGACCTCCGCGAGGTAGGCGCTCTCGGACAGGAAGCCGTAGCCCGGATGAATCGCGTCCGCGCCCGTGATCTCGGCGGCGCTGATGATCGCGGGTACGCTCAAGTAACTGTCCGCGCTTCGCGCGGGGCCGATGCAGACGTCTTCGTCGGCAAACCGCACGTGCAGCGAGTTCTCGTCCGCCTCGGAGTAGACCGCGACCGTCCGGATGCCCAACTCGCGGCAGGCGCAGATCACGCGAAGCGCAATCTCGCCGCGGTTCGCAATGAGTATCTTCTTGAACATACGTTAGGCGGTCTTGATGGCGAAGAGTCGCTCGCCGTATTGCACCGGCTTCCCGTTCTCGACGTACGCAGCCACGATCTCGCCGTCGTATTCCGACGTGATCTCGTTCATCAGCTTCATCGCTTCGATGATGCAGAGCACCTGATCCTTCTTGACGCGCTGGCCGACTTCGACGAACGAGCCGGCACCGGGCTCTGACGAACGATAGAACGTTCCGACGATCGGCGACTTCACGACGGCAAGTTCGACGGACTCGTCGAAGTCGACGGCGGATTCGTCCAGAACCGGCGCTGCGGGTGCGGCTGGGGCGGCGACGGCAGGCGCAGGGCCGTTCGCGACCGACGGTACGAGCGCCTCGGGGTGCGTCGTCGGAAACACGGGCGACAGGCCGGCCTTCCGCACGCGCAGCTTCAGACCTTCCTTTTCCAGCTCGAATTCCGCAAGGTCGTGCTGGCGTACCAGCTCGAGGATCCGTTCGATGTCGGCGAAGTCCATTTATCGGCTGCGATCGCGTCGGTTCGGGGTTCGGGGGCTCACGGGGTTCAGGGTCTGGTTCATGGTTCAGGGTTCGGGTTCGAGGTTCACCGAACCGACGGAATTTCAATCAGTATCGGCACATCCGTCAAAAGTTCGCAGCCTCCGCTGGTCACCAGCACATCGTCTTCGATTCGAACGCCGCCGAGGCCGGGAACGTAGGCACCCGGCTCAATCGTGAACACCATCCCCGGTTCGACCGGCTCGTCGGGCCGCCCGGAGACCGCTTGCGCAATCCGGGGCTCCTCGTGAATCTCCAGCCCCAGTCCATGGCCTGTGCCGTGACCGAATGCCTCTGTGAGGCCGTGACGCGTCAGGACGCCGCGCGCGGCCGTGTCTACTTCGCTAGGGCGAATGCCCGGACGGACGGCCGCAATCGCCGCGTCGTGCGCCTCTGCCACTGCGTCGAACAGGCGCTGCACGGCTGCTGTC
>JAICSD010000024.1 GCA_025937075.1 Vicinamibacteria bacterium
CGTACGCCATGGTGTAGACGCCGTGGCCGTGGAAGTACGGGCCCGCGACCTCCCAACGCGATCGCTGCGCGGTCGAGCGCGCGAGAAATGCTCCCTTGGTCGTGCCGACCATCAACAGCACGTCGCCGCTGCTCAGACGCAGATGTCGTATCCCGCGGCTGACCGTCGTCGAAAATCCGGACGGCTGCCCCGACCGCTGCTGCGCTCCGACGATAGCTCCCGACTCCAGCGCTTCGAGCGCCGCCTTGACTTCCGTCGCGCTCTGATACCGCTCGGCTGGCTGCTTCGCGAGGCAGCGCAGGAGAACCGCCCACAGTCCTGGCGGCATGCGCGAGGGCAGCGGCGCCGGCATGTCGTTGAGGATCGCGGAGCTCGTCTCGAATCCCGTCTTCCCGCGGAACGGGAGCTGCGCCGCGGCCAGCTCGTACAACACGACACCCAGCGCCCAGATATCGCTCCGAGCGTCACCGGATTCGCCGCGCAGCACCTCGGGCGCCATGTAGAACAGCGTTCCGCTCACTTCGCCGGAGCTTCCCGGCGTCCTGAAGGTCATCGTCTGGTCGGCGGATGCTTCAGCGGGAATCTGACGTGCAACCCCGAAGTCGAGGACCTTCACCAGGCCGTCGGGCGTGACGACGACGTTGGCGCTCTTGAGGTCGTGGTGCACGATCCGCCGGCTGTGCGCGTGCGCGAGCGCGCCGGCGATCTGCGCTCCGTAACGCAGCACCGATTCGACCGGCAGGCCCGTGTCGCCTATGGCCGCCGACAAGGGCTTTCCCTCGACCAGCTCCATCGCGATGTAGATGGTGCCGTCGACGTCGATGACTTCGAAGATCGTGCAGATGTTCGGATGGCTCAGGGCCGAGGCCGCCCGCGCCTCGTGAAGCAGATGATCCTTTCCGACGCTTCCAATCGACGGCGTCTCGGCGAGCACCTTGAGGGCGACATCGCGGTTGAGGACCTCGTCGTGCGCACGGTACACGACGCCCATTCCGCCTTCGCCAACCTTCGACAGAACGCGATAGTGTCCGAGCAGACGGCCGATGATGTCTTCTGCCAAACGGTCCTACCAGTGGGTGAGCGAGCCGTCAGGCCGCTTGTACACGTTGCGGCGCCCCGGCTCGGTCACTTCGCCAATCATCGTCACACGCTTCATGTCCGCCGTCACGCCCAGACCCGGGCGCTGGTTCGCGTAGGCCTTGCCATTCTTGAAGTCCAGACACTCCGGCAGGTAGTCGATGGGCCGACCTCCGTAGTTGTACTCCATCAGGACCGGTCCTGAGAACGTGGAGAGGCAGTTCACCAGCGCGGCCGTGGCAATCGGGCCGGTGAAGTGCGGAATGATCCCGACCGCGTGCGTTTCGCAGATGGCGGCGACCTTCATCAGCTCCGTGATGCCGCCGACGTTGGGCAGCGTGGATCGGATGAAGTCCACGTCGTGATTCTCGACGAGCTTGTTGAAATCCCACCGGAGGCCCCACTCCTCCCCATGCGTCAGCGGGACGCTGGTCATCTGGCGCAGCTTGGGAATGTCCTGCAGCGCGTTCTCGTCGCGCACGGGATCCTCGACGAAGAACGGAGCGTACTGCTCGATCGCGCGGCAGAGGCGAAGCGCGTCGTTGAGGTCGAAGCGCTGGTGGAAGTCGATGCACCAGTTTCCATCGGGGCCCACCGCCTCGCGCACCTGCCGGCAGTCTTCCGCGACGCGCCGCACGACGGCACGCGTGTCGTACGTGCCGCCGATCGGCTGATCGGATGGCGCCATCCGAAACGCACGATAACCTGCCTCCATCGTCGCGCGCGCGCGCTCGGCGAGACTGAGCTTCGCGTTCGACGGCGTGTTCGGCGGCACCGCCCCTCCCGTCGCGTAGCACTCGCAGTAGTCGCGCGCGGTGCCGCCCAGCAGCTCGTGAATGGGGACTCCGAGCGCCTTGCCTTTGATGTCCCAGAGCGCGAGGTCCAGCGCGCCGAGTGCGTGCGCCTTCTCGCGCCCTGGCGGGTAGAACCACGCGATGTAGGCTTCCTGCCAGATCGCTTCGGTATGGAACGGGTTCTTGCCGATGAGCGTACCGGCGCACTGCTCCAGGGTGTCGCGCGTGCCGCCCTCGCCAATGCCCGTGATCCCGACGTCGGTCTCGACGGTGAGGAGCATGTTGCTCTGATTGAAGAGCGGATTCAGATCGGGTGGGCGATAGATCCGGACGCGTGTGATCTTTGCCGCCGGCAGGCTCGCCTCAGCTCCGCGCGGGCGCAGCATGGTCAACGCGGGCATGGCGGCCAGCGCTGCAAGAAACGTTCGCCGGTTCATCTGTGTCCTCCCGAATCGCTACGAAACCCGAGTCCGCGTCATCCGCGTCGTCCGCGGCCCTACGGAATTCTCTCGACCCACCAGCCCTTCGCCGAATCTGGAACGAAGACGTACGCCTCGGTGCCTGTCGACCGCCTCAGATACGCGCGGCCTCCCTGCACGCCAAGCACGAAGAGCGCATCATCCAGCGCGTCGCCCGCGGTGCCCGTGTCGGTCAGCACGGCGACGCTGAGGATGCCCTGGACCGGCATTCCCGTGCGCGGGTCCATGATGTGCGAGTACCTGACGCCCTCGGCCTCGAACCATTTCTCCGACGTTCCGGCGATCGAGAGCGCGCGATTGTTCAAGTGCACCGTCATAGCCGTCTTTTGCGCCTCGATGGGATCCTGCACTGCGACATCCCACGCGTCGCGCCCTGGCGGCGCGCCCAGACCGAAGATGGTGCTGCCGCCCGCGCTGACCAGCGCTGCCGATACACCTCGTGCCCGAAGCAGCTGCACGGCGCGGTCGACCGCATACCCTTTGGCAATTCCGCCGAGATCCAGCTCCACGCCGGCGCGATCGAACGCGATTGTTTCGTGTGCGCGATCGAACACCACGTGTGATGCACCCACGTTCCGCCGCGCGTCGACGAGCTGTTCGGGCGTGGGCAGCCGTCCTTCGCCTCTGAAGAATCCCCACGCCTTCATGAGCGGACCGACGGTGATGTCGAACGCGCCATCCGACTCCCCGCTGTAGCGCATCGATTCGAGCAGAAAGTCGAACAGTTCCGGATCCACCGCGACCGGGTGGACGGCCGCTTCGCGATTGATGCGCGATAGCGGGCTGTCCGGCTGGTAATGGCTCATCAGACGGTCGATGCGATCGACCTCGTCGAGGGCGTCTTCGAGGATCTTCGGGAGCGTGTTTGCGTCCGGCCCGTACGCGTCGATCGAATAGAGGGATGCCATCGACATGCGGCTGGCTTCGACATGGGTGTGGGGCGCCCCCTTCAGGGGCGCGAGGCGGGCCTGAAAGGCCCGGCGCACATCCGTCCCCGGATGCAGCGAAGCGAACAGTACAAGAACGCCAGCAATCGCCCGTATCTGCGACATGTGCGGCGCGAATGCTAGCACGCGCATTCGCGAGTTTTCCGCTTGACACCGTTCTCACCTGCCCGTGTAGTACGCGGCGTATGAAGAACCCGTCACGCCGGACCGTGCTGAAGACCGCCGGACTTGCGCTTGGGATGCCGCTTCGCGCTTCGGGGACGGGGATCCAGGCGCCGTCACAGCCGCGCTTCGAGGGCGCGGACACGCCGAAGATCTGCCTCGAAGCCGGCCCGGCCGCGTCCGCGCCGGGCGATGAGGCCGCAGCGGCCGCGCGACGCATCCGGCAACTCGGGGTGACGCACGTGATCTCCGGCGGAGGACCGATCCCGTGGGACGAAGCACGTCTCGGCAACCTGATGAAGCGCCTGAAGGACAACGGCCTGACGCTGGCGAATCTGATGATTTCGGGCTTCCCGAATGCCATCTACAACCGTCCCGGGAAGGACGAGGACATCCAGAAGGTGATTCAGTCGGTTCGTACCGCGGGGCACGTCGGGCTTCCCGTCGTCGAATACAACTGGTATGCGCATCGCGCGATGGAAGGGTATTTCGAGGAAGCGGGACGCGCGGGCGCCGGCTGGACGGGGTTCGATTACGCGCGCATGAGGGATCTGCCTCCGCTGCCCGACGAAGGGGCGCACACGCTGGACGAGATGTGGGGGAACATCACGTATTTTCTGAAGGCCGTCGTGCCGGAGGCCGAGAAAGCGGGCGTCCGGCTGGCGCTGCATCCAAACGATCCCCCCGCGCCGATCAGCCGCGGCTCGCAGCAGATCATGGGAACCATCGACGGCTGGAAGAAGCTCATCTCGATCGTCGACAGCCCGTCGAACGGCATCACGTTCGACTGCGGGGTCACGCGCGAAATGGGTGGCGATCCGGTGGGCGTCTGCCGCTACTTCGGCTCGCGCGATCGGATCAATCACGTGCATTTCAGGAACGTGAAGGTGCACACGCCGTTCGAGCGCTACACGGAAGTCTTCATCGACGAGGGGGAGAACGACATGTTTGCCGTCATGAAGGAGCTGGTGCGGCAGAAATACGCGCGATTGATCTACCCTGAGCATCCGCGCGGGATCGATTACGACCGCGAGCGGCCGAATTTCCGTCCCCAGTATCCGGGCGGCGGCGGGTATGCGGCGTTTGCCTTCAACGTCGGTTACACACGCGCGATGATGCAGGCGGCCTTCGACTGAAGACTGCCGGTTGCAGATTGAATTGGCGATTCGCGATTGCAAATTGCCGATGGGATTTGTCGATTGGGGATCTTGCGCTCTCTCCAGAAAGGAACCCATGAATCGTCGATCATTTCTGCAACGTGCGGCGACCGTAGCGGGAGCCGCAGCATCCTGGTCGACACTCGACGCTCGAAGCGGCGCGGACGACGACAGGTACACCGTCTCGCAGAACGTCAACACGAGCTCGAGGCCGGCGGACCTGAAGATCACCGACATGCGCGTCCTCGTGATCGGCCGCGCCCCGATGACGTGCCCGATCATCCGCATCGACACCAACCAGGGGATCTACGGCCTCGGCGAGGTGCGCGACGGCGCGAGCAAGAACTACGCGCTCATGCTCAAGAGCCGGATCCTGAACGAGAACCCCTGCAACGTGGACCGGCTGTTCCGCAAGATCAAACAGTTCGGATCGCACTCGCGGCAGGCGGGCGGCGTCTGTGCCGTGGAGATGGCGCTGTGGGACCTCGCCGGAAAGGCGTACAACGTCCCCGTCTATCAGATGCTCGGCGGGAAGTTCCGCGATCGAATCCGCTGCTACGCCGATACGACCGAGTCGGACGATCCGAAGGTGTACGGCCAGCGCCTGAAGGCGCGCCGCGATCAGGGCTTCACCTGGCTCAAGATGGACCTCGGCATCAACCTCGTCGCGAAGGTGCCCGGCGCCTTGACGATGCCGTCGGGGACGAGCCTGGCATACGGCGATCCGGTCACCGGCCCGCTCGCGGGCACCGAGATCACCGACAAGGGCATCGGGCTGATGGCCGACTACGTCGCACAGGTTCGCGAGATGGTCGGCATGGACATCCCGCTCTCGGCCGATCACTTCGGCCACATCGGCGTGAACAGCTGCATCCGCCTTGGCAAGGCGCTCGAGAAATACAACATGGCGTGGCTCGAGGACATGGTGCCGTGGCAGTACACGGATCTGCTGAAGAAGATCAGCGATGCCGTCGACATCCCGATCCTCACGGGAGAAGACATCTATCTGAAGGAGCCGTTCATCGAGCTGTGCCGCACGCACGCGGTGGACATCATCCATCCGGACCTGGCGACGTCAGGCGGCATCCTCGAAACGAAGAAGATCGGCGACGCCGCCCAGGAGTTCGGCGTCCCGATGGCCATGCACTTCGCGGGCACACCGGTCTCCTGCATGGCGAATGTCCAGTGCGCCGCCGCAACGGACAATTTTCTCGCGCTCGAAAACCACTCGGTCGATGTCCCCTGGTGGAGCGACCTCGTGGAAGGTGTCGAGAAGCCGATCGTCAACAAAGGCTTCGTCACGGTGCCGGACAAGCCGGGGCTCGGCATCACGCTCAACGACGAGGTCGTGAAACAGCACCTGCAGGAGCCCGGATTCTTCGAACCCACGCCGCAGTGGAACACCGACCGCTCGGCCGATAGGCAGTGGAGCTAATCGAGATGCGCCGCTCTCTCGCGTTCGTTGCAGCCGCTGCGCTGTTGGTGCCTGTCGTCTCCCACGCGCAGCTCTTCTCCCTGACGCGTGAGCAGATGATCGAGTACACGGCACAGAATCCGTTCGACCGTTTTCCTGACGGACGGCCGAAAGTGCCCGACGCGCTCATCGAGCGCGCGCGAGGGCTGTCGTCCGAGGAGATCTTCGCGATTCTCCCGGGCAAGGGCTTCCGTAATCAATATGCGGACGGCTTTCAAATCCTGCATCCGGACAAGAAGCTCGTCGGGCGCGCGTTCACGGTCCAGTTCATGCCGCTGCGCCCCGATCTGGACACGGCGATCAACGCGAAGGCAAAAGCGGCGGGCCTCGACCGGATGTACAACCAGGTGCCGATCGACATGCTGCAGCCGGGCGACGTGCTCGTGGTCGATCTGTTCGGCCAGACCGAAGGCGGCACGATCGTCGGCGACAACCTCTTCTACTACGTCATGCAGACCACGAAAGGCGCGGGCCTCGTCGTGGACGGCGCAATCCGGGATCTCGACGGGATCTCGGCGATGGACATGCCGGCGTACTACCGCCGCGCGCACCCGAGCTATCTCACGAACGTGATCATCAGCGGCATCAACGTCCCCGTGAGAATCGGGAACGCCACCGTGATGCCGGGCGACCTCGTCGTCGGCGACTCGGAAGGCGTGTACTTCATTCCGCCCGCGCTGGTGCAGCAGGTCGTCGACAACTCCGACGTCATCCACGTGCATGACGAGTGGACGCGCAAGAAGTTCGACGAAGGCAAATACAAATCGAGCGACATCTACGGCACGCCGAAGGATCCGGCGCTGAAGAAGGAATACGAGGACTACTTGAAGAAGCGGCTCGAGGAGATCCGCAGCAAGTATCCCAGGACGGCGGAGGCTGGAAAACAGTGATGAAACGAGCGCTTCTGTTGGGCGCGGCAGCCACGATGGCGGCCGCCGTGTGGGTCATGGCGCAGCCTGCCGACGATCCCGTGATCGAAGGCTTCCGGATAGTGGAAGTGGCTTCCGTGTCGGACGCGATGGAGCAGTTGTACGCGCAGCGCGCGTACATGGGGCACCAGATGCGTCCGCTGTCCCCGGCCAAGTTCGCAGGACGCGCGGTCACGGTGCAGCTGAAGAAGGAAGAGCACAAGGAAGGATCGGCAGCCTCGCAGGGCATGCTGGACGCCATCGATGCATCGGCGCCCGGATCGGTTTACGTGATGGTGCTCGATCGCGGACCTGCTGCGGAGGGATTCAGCGAAGAGGGCACGGACTACGCGGGCATCGGCGGCCTGATGGCGACGGCCATGAAGTATCGGGGCTTCGCCGGCGCCGTCATCGACGCCTCCGTCCGAGACACGCCGCAGATCCGCAAGCTGCAGTTCCCCGTCTTCAGCCGCGGCGTCGTGCCCTCCACCACGATCAACCACTTTCGCGTGACGGGCGTCAACGTGCCGGTCACGTGCGCCGGCGTCCGCGTCAATCCCGGGGACATCATCACCGCGGACGAGGACGGCGTAGCCGTCGTGCCGCGTGAAAAGGCGGCGGACGTGCTGAAGAAATCGCAGGAGCTCGACGACACCGAGCATCGCATGCTGCCGTTCATCGAGAAGTTTCGCTCGATCAAGGAAGCCGTGAAGCAGTTCGGGAGAATCTGACCCACGCCGTGGTGCCGCTCTTTCTCGTACTCCTCGCGTCCGCGCTCCTCCCCCAGAGTGCAGAGCCGGGCCGCAAGACGTTCGAAGCCTACTGCGCCCGCTGCCATGGCGCCGACGGCAACGGCGGCGAGATGGGACCGCCAATCGGGTCGCGGCTCGGCGGACACGAGGATGACGAGCTCGCGCAATTGATTCGTGAGGGCATTCCGTCGAAGGGGATGCCGCCGAACCCGGTGCCCACGCCGGAGATGGCGGACCTCATCGCGTTTCTCCGAACGGTGCAGCACCGCGCCGAGGCGCCGCCGATCGTGCGCATGCGCGTGCAGACGACCCAGGGCGCGTGGCTCGACGGCCAGGTGCTGGGACAGGGATTCGAGGATCTGCAGTTGCGCACGGATGACAAACGCGTTCGTCTGCTGCGTCGCACCGGCGATCGCGTGCGCGAGGTGACCTCCGCGAACGACTGGCCGACATACAACGGCGACCCGCGCGGAAATCGCTACACCTCGCTGACACAGATCACGAAGCAGAACGTGGCGCGGCTGACGCCGCAGTGGATGTTCACGCTCGGCGGCGCCGGCCAGCTGCAGGTGACGCCCGTGGTTGCGGACGGCCTCATGTACGTGGCAGGCCCGAACGAGTGCTATGCGCTCGACGCCGGAAGCGGGCGGCAGGTGTGGCACTACAAGCGGCCGCGGACGCCGGGACTCACCACCGGCGGCGGCGCGAACCGCGGCGTCGCGGTCGCGGGAGAGCGCCTCTTCATGGTGACGGACAACGCGCACCTTCTGGCGCTCGATCGCTTCACGGGTGCGCTGGTCTGGGAAACGGAGCTGGACGACTGGCGCAAGAACTACTCGGCCTCCTCCGCGCCGCTTCCTGCCGGCGACCTCGTCATTAGCGGCGTTGCAGGCGGCGAGCACGGCGCGAACGGCTTCGTTGCCGCGTTCGATCAGGCCAGCGGGCAGGAAGTGTGGCGGTTCAGGACCATACCACGGCCAGGCGAGCCTGGATCGGAGACCTGGCAGGGCAAGGACATCGAACATGGCGGCGCGCCGACGTGGTTCACCGGCAGCTACGATCCCGACCTCGATCTCGTCTACTGGCCGACCGGAAATCCGAGCAAGGAATACAACGGGGATCATCGCCGGGGCGATAACCTCTACGCCGACTGCATCCTCGCGCTCGATCGAAGGACAGGAAAGCTGAAGTGGTACTACCAGTTCACGCCGCACGATCTGTGGGACTGGGACGCAACCGAGACGTCCGTGCTCGCTGACGCGTCGTGGCTGGGGCAGCCTCGGAAGCTCCTGCTGCACGCGAACCGCAACGGGTTCTTCTACGTGTTCGATCGCCGGGACGGCACGCTGCTGCTCGCGAAGCCCTTCGTGAAGAACCTCACGTGGGCCAGCGGAATCGGCGCGGACGGACGCCCCATCCTGATGCCCAATCAAGAGCCGACGCCGGAAGGCACGAAGGTGTGCCCGTCGCAGGATGGCGCGACGAACTGGTTCTCACCGTCCTTCAATCCTTCGACCGGTCTCTACTACGTGCAGACGTTCGAGAAGTGCAGCATCTATCGCAAGCGGGACCAGGGCGATTGGCAGGCCGGCAAGACGTATCTCGGCGGGTCGCAGCAGACCGCGCGCGATCCGGTTCCACAGCGAATCCTGAAAGCGATCGACATCCATACGGGCAACATCGTCTGGACGCTGCCGCAGCCGGGGCCGGCGTACTCATGGGGCGGGACGCTCGCGACGGCGAGCGGTCTCGTGATTTTCTGCGCGGACGATGGAAGCGTGATGGCGGCGGATGCGGCGACGGGCGAGGCGCTGTGGAGATTTCCGGCGAACCAGACATGGAAGGCGTCCCCGATGACCTATACGTTCGATGGCCGGCAGCTCATTGCTGTTGCTGCCGGCCCAAGTATCATCGTGTTTGGCCTGTCCGAGTGATCACAGGAGTCCAGGAGATCAAGAGATTAAAAAGTTTCTCCTGGTCTCCTGATCTCATGTGATCATTCTTTCGTCATCGCAAGGCCGGTGACCGTCGCGTCGGTGTTGTGCGCGAAGCGGATGCCGTACACGCCGTCGAGCGATTTCAGCTTACCCGCGGCAACGAGGTCGGACTTGTTGTAGGTCGCGACGACCGTGCCGTTGATCGCGCAGTCGACCTTGTCTCCCTTGACCGACACTGCAATCTCCTGCGAGACCGGCTGTCCCTGCCCGGCGGCCTTGTGCACCGCGGGGTTCGCCTCCGGGCGACGGCCGCCCATCTGGAACGGCTCCGGCCCCATGCCCCGCACGATGAACGTGCCGTTGCCGTAGGCCGCGCAATACAGGTAGCTCTGCTGCGGCGTGCCGAGATCGTTGCCCGCAATCACGATCCCGTACGGATGCGGGTGATCGTTGAGGTTCATGTACTTCGATTCGTTGAACGTCGCCTTCACCGTGTAGTTACCGGACGCCTTGTTTGCAGGATTCCAGTAGGTCACCGCCGGACCGGTCGTGACGTGCAGGGCGTTGCCCTCCTTCACGAGCTTCGCATCGTTGAGCGACTGGCCTGCCTTCTCCGCGCCCGCGTCGATCTTGCCGGTCCATCCGGAAACAGATACCCCGCCGCCGGCGACGCTGCGCGCCGCATCCTGCTGGGCCCAGAGCGCCGTCGTACCTGCCGCGGCAATCGCGACTGCGAGCACCGAACCGTACACAACACGCATGGCTGTATCCTTTCGTTGTCTGAGATTGATCACAGGAGCCCAGGAAACCAAGAGAATACTCATCAGGAGGCCAGGAGATCAGGAGCTATCTTATATTTTTTCTCCTGGTCTCCTGTTTTCCTCTCCTGGCCTTCTGGTCTCCTGTTATCCCTCTCTTGATCTCCTGGCCTCCTGTAAATACTTCAGGCTCTGCGGAATGTGCTGCCAGGGATCAGCGCTCTCATCTTCTATGTAGTACAGCTTCGTCCCACCATTCGCGGCAGCTTTCAGAACAGCCGGCATGTCGACCTGCCCGGTCCCGACTGGAACATCGGCTTCCGGCGGCGCCGTTGCCCTTCCTACGGTGATCGGGAAGCCCTTCTTCAGATCCTTCAAATGCAGGCTGGCGACGCGGCTGGCGTACTTGGCGATCAACTGTGCCGGATCGCCGCCGCCGAGGAGCGCATGGAACACGTCGATCTGGAACATGACGCTCGACGCGTCGGTTGCTCCGGCGAGCGTGTCGAACAGCGTGCCCTCGGGCGACGGCACGAACTCGTAGCCGTGGCAATGATAGGCGAACTGCAACCCGGCGTCCTTGCCGGCCGACGCAAATTTGTTGAACGCCTCCGCCGATTTCAGCGCATCTTCGCGCATGAACGTGTCGTCCTTGTGCGGAATCCATGGGCAGACGATCCAGGCCGCGCCAAGGGCCTTCGCTTCCGCGATTGCACCGCGCATGTCGTCGCGCAGCCGCTCGAAGCCCATATGCGCTGACTGGCAGCGCAGTCCTGCCGCGTCGAGCGCAGCGCGCTGCTCGGAAACCGTGTGCTTCCACAACCCGGCTGCCTCGACGTCGCGGAACCCGAGATCCCGGATCTTCTGAATCGTGCCTTTCAGATCCTTGGGCAGGTACTCACGGAGGCTCCAGAGCTGCAGGCCAAGCGAACCGCCGTTCAGCGTCGGATCGGCGGCAGGCTGCCGGCCCTGAAAGCGCCGCCCTACGCGGCGCGCGCGGAGCGCTGCTGGCGTCACCAGTGCGGCCGCGGTAGTGAACAGAAACGCTCGTCGCGATGGCATCGGTCACCTCTGCTGCGTGCAGTTGGTATTATTAATCATGCCCTACCCGGAATCCTTCATCGGCCCGATGCGCGCGGAGCTGACCCGGCTGGGCGTGCAGGAACTGCGCACGCCTGAGCAGGTCGATGCGTTCGTCAAACAACCGGCGACGGTGATGGTCGTCGTGAACTCCATGTGCGGATGCGCGGCGGGCAAAGCGCGTCCGGGCATCGCGCTCGCGCTGCGGCACAGCGTCACACCGGACGCGGTCGGCACCGTGTTCGCCGGCGGCGACATCGATGCCACCGAGCGCGCCCGCAGCTACTTCACCGGATATTCTCCATCCTCGCCGTCGGTGGCGATCCTTCGCGGCGGCCGGCTGTTGTACATGATGGAACGCCACCAGATCGAAAATCAGGCCGCCGAAGCAATCGCCCGCCAGTTGACGGACGCGTTCGACCGGTTCTGCGCCGCGCCGGCTCCGCGCTCGTAGCCTCGGCTGCGTGTCGGTCCCCGGATTTTTCCTGGTCTTCCTCGCGGCCGCCATCGGCGGCAGCATCAATTCCATTGCGGGCGGCGGCACACTCGTCACGTTCCCCGCGATCGTCGCGCTGGGAGTGCCGCCGCTCTCGGCGAACGCGACCAGCACGGTCGCGCTCTGGCCCGGCTCGTTCGGCAGCATGTGGGCGTATCGGGGCGAGCTGGAAGGCACGCGCGCGTGGCTCGTCTGGTTCACGCTCCCGAGCGTCTGCGGCGGCATCTTCGGCGCGCTCCTCCTGCTTCGCACGTCCGAAGGGCGCTTCGATACGATTGTGCCGTATCTCGTGCTCGGCGCGACGCTGCTGTTCCTGCTGCAGCGCCCGCTCACGCGGCGCTTCCTGCAGCGGAGCGCGATTGGATCCGAGCCGGGCGCCCTGCCTCGTCCTTCGTGGCGATTTCTGGCCGCGCAGTTCGGCGTCGCCGTGTACGGCGGGTACTTCGGGGCCGGCATCGGGATCCTCATGCTCGCGGCACTCGGCGCGATGGGTCTCACGAACATCCATCGCATGAACGGGCTCAAGACCTGGGGCGCGACGTGCATCAACGCGGTGGCCGCGCTGACGTTCGTCCTCAGCGGGATCGTGGACTGGCCAGTAGCGATCGCGATGGCGGCTGGGGGGCTTGCGGGCGGTTACGGCGGCGCGCGCCTCGCCCTGCGCGTCGGGCAGACGTCGGTCCGCCGCGCCGTCGTGGCGATCGGCTTCGGCGCATTCGTGTGGCTGGCGATCAGATCGCGGATGTAGCCGTGATCTCCTTCACCTCGTTGAATTGGCAGGCAGCGCGAACGCTACATACGATCCATCAATCGGCGCATTCGACGGCGGGTGCCCCGCGATGCCGTGGATGTGCGTTGTCGCGCGTGCGGCAACGCAGAAGACGACGAACTGACGCCCGCCAATCTCGTACACGGCGGAAATGCCTTCGATGGCCGCGGGGACCTCGGTCTGCCAGAGCACCTTGCCGGTATCGACATCGAGTGCCCGAACGATCCGATCGCGAGTGCCCGCGAAAATCAGCCCGCCTGCGGTGACGACGGGACCGACCTTCGGAAAGTGTCCACCCGTCCCGCTCATGCCTTTCGCGGCAAGCTCGGGGACGTCACCAAGCGGTATCTGCCACTTGATCGCGCCCTTGTTCACGTCGTACGCCGTCATCGTCGTCCACGGCGGCGCGATGGCGGAGAGGCCGCTGCTGGTCACGATGAATCCAAAGCCGCTCTTGTAGTGCAGCGTCGACGGGTCGGCGGGGTTCGACGGCGTGGTCGACGGAACAGACGAGGGCGCGGACGAAGGAGCCGCTTCGCCCTCGCCGCCGCGGCGTCCTGGAGCGCCTCTCCAGGCCGAGGTGTTGGGACCACCGAGCTCCAGCTTCAACATGGACGGGTAGTCCTTCGATACGACGATGAGCGTGCCGTGCTCGGGATCGACGGCGGCGCCGCCGAAATTCGAGCCGCCGTTGTTGCCAGGCATCTCGATCGTCTGCCGCAGGCCGGGCGGCGTGAACAGCCCTTCGTTGCGCGCATCGCGGATGTCCTGGAGCAGCCGCGCCCGTTCGGCGGGATCGTCGATGTACGGGCTCACGTCCTTCTCGGTGAACGATTGCCTCGCGAATGGCGGCGGCGCGGTTGGAAACGGCTGCGTCGGCCACGTCTTCTCGCCGGGCATGTCGGTCGACGGCACCTTCCGCTCCTCGATCGGCCAGAGCGGCTCACCCGTGACACGATCGAAGACGTACACGAACCCCGTCTTGCCAGCCTGGGCGACGGCATCGACCAGTTTTCCGTTGTGCCTCACCGTCAGCAGCTTCGGCGCGGTCGCGTTGTCGTAGTCCCAGATGTCGTGATGGACCATCTGGAAATGCCAGAGTCGCTTGCCGGTGCGCGCATCGAGCGCGAGCAGGCAGTCGCCGAACAAATTGGCGCCGATGCGATTCGCACCGTAGAAGTTGTACTTGGGGCTGCCCGTCGGGATGTAGACGATCGCGCGCCTGGTGTCCACGGACATCTCGGCCCAGTTGTTCGCGCCGCCGACGGTCTTCCACGCATCGGGCGGCCAGGTGTCGTAGCCGAATTCACCCGCGCGTGGGATCGTGTGGAACGTCCAGACGAGTCTTCCGCTGCGAACGTCGAACGCGCGAATGTCGCCCGGTGCCGAGTCGTATTCCTGGTTCGTTGCGGATCCCAGGATGATGAGGTCTTCGAACACGCGGCCGGGCGTCGACGATTGAACCGAGATCTTTTCCGGATCGCGGCCGAGTCCTTCACGCAGATCGACGGCGCCGTTGACGCCGAACGACGGAATCGAGGCCCCGGTGCGCGCGTCGATCGCCTGCAGCAGGTTGTTGTACGAGTACAACAGCCGGCGCTCGCGTCGATCCTTGCTCTCCCAGTAGTTGACGCCGCGCGTGGTGATCTTGCCGCGCCCGTTCGGATGCACCCAGAGTTCCTTGCCCGTCCCGGCATCGAGCGCCACGACGGAGTTGTTCTTCGCAAGGACGTACATGACGTTGTCGGCAACGACAGGATTGAACAGGTAGTTGCCTGGATCTCCCGTCGAATAGGTCCACGCAACCTGCAGCCCCGCGACGTTCGACCGGTTGATCTGCGCCAGCGCCGAGTATTGCGCCGAGTCCGCGCTGCCGCCGTAATCGCTCCAGGTCGTGTACGCGCTGGTCGGCGGCTTCTTCGGCTGGCCCTGCGCCTGCAGCACGAGCGCGCCGCAACTGGCTGCCAGGACCACCAGAAAACATGTAGAGCGCGTCTTCAGACGCGCCGGACCGCGAAAGCTCACGTAGTCTTCTCCAGTTCCTGCCGCAGGCGCCGGGCGACCGTCCGGTCCTCGCCCGAACGCATCATCCAGACGCCGACGACAATGGTTTCGTTCTCCGCGCGCGTCCCGATCGACGGGTCACCGTCGCGCAGCGCCTTGACGACCGCCTCGGCCTTCAGCGGGACGACGGCAGGATCCCAGGAGATCCGCACGTGCGGAACGTGATTGGCCACTTCGGGGACGAAGACCTCGGCCTTCACGCCCCGCACCGACACGGCACTGCTCCGGATCGTTTCCGCCCGCTTCTCGAAGTCCCGCTGCTCCTGCGCGTGATCGAGCGACAGGTACCGCTCCAGCGCCGCGAGCATTCCGACCATCTCTTCCTTGTTGACCTTCATGCCGCGGCCCAGCGCGTTGCCATTCGGCGACGCGTTCAGCCGCGCCGCCGCAATCAGATCCTTGCGGCCGAGCAGCAGGCCCGCGCTCTGGGGACCGCGAAGACCTTTGCCGCCAGAGAACGCCACGAGATCGAATCCCATGCGCGTGTACTTCCAGAGGTTCTCGACGGGTGGCACATCGGCGGCGGCATCATTCAATGTGGGAACATTGTGCTTCCTGCCGAGCGCCGCGAACTGCTCGTCGCGAATCTGCCCCACGCTGTTGTTGTTGTTGTAGAAGAGCATCATCGCGGTCTTTTCGTTGACCGCACGATCAACGTCCTCCGCCGTCTCCACTTCGACGAGCCGGACGCCGCAGTTGCGAACGGCGTGCTCGTAGCCGAAGCGATGCGCCTTCTGGATGATGACCTCGCTCTTCATGGCCGTCAGGTCCGGCAGGTCGGCGACCTTGTGGCGGTCCGATCCCGTCAGCACGCCGGCAGTTCCCAGCGTCAGCGCCGAGGCGGCGCCGGACGTCACCATCGCCGCGTCGCTGTGCACGAGCGACGCGATCCGCTCGCCGACCTTGTCGTGCAGCTCGTCGAGCATCACGTAGTGCTTCGACGCGTAGTTGATTGCGCCCATCACTTCCGGCGCCATCAACGAGGCCGTCATCGCCGTGTAGGTGCCGGCGGCATTGATGAACGGCCGTACGCCAAGGTCGCGGAAGTAGTCGCGCCCGCTCCTGGCCTCCACCACGGTCGGAGCGGACGCCGCAATCACGCCGCCCACGAATGGCAGCGACGAAAGACTCTCGAGAAAATGCCGCCGCGTCCACATGGCACAATCCTCAGGCTGCCGACAGAGACAGCCTGACTGTCAATGTCGAATGCCGAATGCCGAATGCCAAACACGTCATCTCTTACAGGGCAGCGATACAGTCGATCTCGACGAGCGAATTGCCCGGCACCCCGCCGTACGTCGCGACGGTCGTGCGGACGGGCGGATGCGGGCCGAAGCGGCCCCTGAATACCTCGTTCATCGCATCGTAGTCGTGGAGATCCGCCAGGTAGACGTTCACCTTCAGGACCTTGTCCATCGACGAGCCCGCCTTCTTCAACTGGGCCTCGAGCTGATTCAGGACCGAGGTCGTGTGCGCCGTGATGTCGCCGGGCCCGTGCTCCCCCTGGCCCGCGATGTACACGAGTCCGCCGTAGGTCACCCATGACGAGAAGAGCGGCGGCTTCGCGCCCGCAGGCTGATCGTCGGTGGACGTCTTCTTCGTCGTCCCGGTGCTCGTCTGTGCGTAGGCCACGCGCGTGCCGAAGAGGCCCGCGGCCGCGGCGGCGACCGACGCGGCGAAGCTTCGGATGATGGACCGGCGCGATGCGTTCTGAGTCGCGTGCATGGGGGCTGCCTCCAGTCTGCAGGTTTTAGGCCGAGAGAATATCGGTCCGCGTGACATCAGGCAAGCCGCCGCTCTATTTCATCGTCCTCGCCAGCGTCCGCAGCTCCTCGTCGGTCCATGGGCGCGAGCGTGCCGCCGTGAGCGCGCGGGTGTCCTTGACGAGCGCCGGATCGACGGGTGACCCGGTCTGATCCCAGTTGCGGCGGACGAAGGTGAGCACGCTGGCGATCTGATCGTCGCTGAGCGTGGTGCCGATCGGCGGCATCAGCCCGATAGCGCCTTCCTTGCCGTTCAGGAGAATCCGCACGGGGACGGACGGCGATGCAAGCGCCAGCTCCGACCCGACGAGCGGCGGCGCAACCTTCTCCTGACCGCGGCCATCGGCCTGATGACATGCCTGGCAGATGTTGCGGTAGATCTCGCGTCCGGCTTCGAACCGCTGTTGCTCCGCCGGCGTCAGCGGCGCGACAGCGGCCCCGGCGCCGGGTTTGCCAGGCCACGTCACGCGCGCCAGGAGCGCGGTCGTGCGGTGTCCGAGGTCGTCCTGACTGTTCGCGGCCGCTTCGAGTGCCGTCGGCTCGACGCTCAGCCGCAGCGTGCGGCCGCCTTGGTTGCGGCGGCCGTAGTTGAGGGTTGGATCGCCCGGCCGTTGAAAGGCGTACGCTCCGCCGGGACCTCCGCGTCCGCCGGCACATGTCGGACACGGCAGATCTGGCGCGAGAGGCACCTGCCGGCGTCTGACCGAGCCCGGCATGTCGGCATTGAGCAGCGCCACTTCAGCGCCGCGCAGCAGTGCTGATCGCTGCTCCGGCGTCCGGCTCGCCTCTCCGGTCCAGTCGAGGACGCGCGCCGCTGCGGTCGCATCGCCGCTGCGGACGACCGTTGCGGCCAGCATCGTGATGGCCGCGTCCTGCTGCGGCGTCTCGTTCGCCGTGTTCAGCAGCTGCTCGAGCACGGCGCTCTCGATGCCATGAAGGCCGCTCAACGCGGCGTCGAGCGTCACCGGATCGTCGGCGTGACGCGCGAGGAGCGGCACGATCGCGCGCTCGCGCACGTCTTCGGGAAGCGCGCCGAGCGACGCGGCAAGCTGGCGCCGAACGCGCGGATCCGGATCATCGATGTGTTTCGCGGTAGCGGATACGAAGGCGTCATCTCCGCGCGCAAGCCAGCGTTCACTCATGCGGACGGCCGCCGCCCGCACGTCGGGTGAGGCGTCCTCGAGCGCGCGCGTGACGAGCGCGGGCTCAATCGCGTCCAGCCCGTCCAGCGTCCACAGCGCGCGCAGCCGCGCCTTCCAGTCGTCCGACGAGGCCAGCTTCGTCAGCGCTGGAACCGTCGAGAGGTCGTGCCGCTCGATGAGAAGCCGCTGCGCCGTGTCACGCCACCAGCCGTTCGGATGCGTCAACAGGCCCACTAATTGGGCTCCCGTCGCACCCCCCCCTACTAATTGCGTGGCTCGGGGGTCAGACCCCGTGGGGTCAGACCCCATCGGATCATGGACGACGCGGAAGATGCGGCCCAGGCCGGTGGGCTTCTGCAGGTTTCGGCTGAGGATCTGGTCGCGCAGGTACTCCGTGACCGAAATCCGGTGCTCGATGATCCCGTGATACAGGTCCGCGATGTACAGCAGGCCCGCGTCGTCGATGAG